>DATFQE010000270.1:0-2550 GCA_035264445.1 Gaiellaceae bacterium
TACACCGAGGTCGCCGGCCTGGGCGCCTCCCCGACCGACGTGAAGATCAACGGCAAGATCGAGGTCTACAACCGTTGCCTGGACGCCGGGGGCACGAGAAACTGCCATGCGCTCGTGAACTTCTGGCGGTCGCTGTCCAACCTGTCGATCGACATCAACTCGCGCGGACAGGACGGCTGCCGCTCGTCTGCGAACTTCTGGGCCGTTTCCCAGGCGTCGTCGATGCGCCGGCTGAACATCACCGGCGGGAACGTCTCGCTCATGGACTACTGCACCGCCGGGCCGCAGTTCGCCAGCGGCGGCTTCATCGCCGACTCGAGCCTGCCGTTCGTCATCAACGGCTCGCAGCAGCAGTGGCTGATCCGCAATAGCACGATCGGCGGTTGGTCCAACGCCGTGTGGAACCAGGTCTTCGCGGGTGTCGAGGGGGCGCCGTCCGACGCGACGTTCCCGAGCCCGCCCTATACGACCCTCGCGACGACGCCGGTCAGCCGCGAGAAGCCCTACCTGTTCGTCGACGCGCGCGGCGATTACCGAGTCCGCGTTCCCTCGGCGCACACCAACACGACCGGCATCTCGTGGGCGACCGGCATCACAGCGGGACGGACGGTCGCGCTTCGCGACTTCTTCGTTGCGACGCCGTCGGACTCCGTCCACACGATCAACAACCAGCTGGCCCGGGGCAGGAACGTGCTGCTCACGCCGGGCATCTATGACGTCGCCAAGAGCATCTCGGTCAAGCGGGCGGACACGGTGGTCCTCGGCCTCGGACAGGCGACGCTGACGGCGGTCGACGGAGCCATCCCGCTCAAGATCGCCGACGTTCCGGGCGTCATCGTCGCGGGCGTCACGATCGACGCGGGCCTCGTCGAGTCGCCGGTGCTCCTTCAGGTCGGCAAGAAGAACGGCAACTCGAGCCCCAAGAAGAACGACCCGTCCAACCCGACGACGCTCTCCGACGTGTACTTCCGCGTCGGCGGGCCGCACGTCGGCAAGGCCGGCGTCGCGCTCCAGGTCAATCGCGACAACGTCCTGATCGACCACACCTGGGTATGGCGTGCAGACCACGGCGTCGAGGGTCTCTCCGACACCGAGCGCTGGAACACCAACACCGGCCGCAACGGCCTCGTCGTCAACGGCGACAACGTCACCGCGACCGGGCTGTTCGTCGAGCACTTCCAGGAGTACAACACAGTCTGGAACGGCGAGAACGGGAGAACGATCCTGTACCAGAACGAGCTGCCGTACGACCCTCCGACTCAGGCGGACTGGATGCACGACGGCGTCGAGGGGTGGGCCGGCTACAAGGTCGCGGACCAGGTGGGGACCCACCGACTCGACGGCGGCGGTGTCTACGTCTTCAACCGGAACAACCCGGCGATCCACACCGAGAACGGCTTCGAGGTCCCGGAGACTCCGGGCGTGCGCCTGCACCACGTCATGACGGTCAATCTGAGCGCCGGCACGATCGACCACGTGGTGAACGGCGTGGGTGGGCCGGCAGACACCACCCGGATCGGCGCTCCCGTCTTCGTCGTCGACTATCCGTGAGTAT
The DNA here is from genome assembly GCA_035264445.1 of Gaiellaceae bacterium. Lineage (GTDB taxonomy): Bacteria > Actinomycetota > Thermoleophilia > Gaiellales > Gaiellaceae > DATFQE01. The sequence goes on from DATFQE010000270.1 coordinate 1,556, forward strand.
GGTCGAGGATCGCTCGTGCGAGCACGTCCCAGTCGGCGCGCTCGACGCCGTGGCCGGCTTCGTCGAGCGCTAGCAGCCGCGCGCCGGGGATCTCGGCGGCGAGCGCCTCGCCGTGCGGAAACGGGAACAGCGGATCGGCGGTGCCGTGAACCACGAGCGTCGGGACGGCGATCGAGGACAGCGGCTCACGTGAGCGCTCGTCGTCCGGGAGGAGGTCGTGGTTCTGTGCCGCGCGGAAGTCCCGCGCACGCTCGACGTCGCGACGGACCAGCTCGCGGAGCCTCGCCTCGTCGTAAGGACGCCGACCTCCGGCGAGTATGCGCGAGTACTCGACGAGGTAGTCGACCACCGAGTCTCGATCGGTCCAGTCGACGGTCGCCGTGGCCGCGAACCGGCTGAGCTCCTCGGTCGGCGCCGGGAGCCGGCCGCGCCCGCCGGGCAGGGCCCGCGTCGTGCTGATCAGGACGAGAGAGCGGACGTGACCTCGGAAGTCGAGCGCGAGCAGCTGCGCCAGCGCTCCGCCCATGGAGACGCCGACGATGTGGGCCGCTGGGATGCCGTGCGCGTCGAGAACGCCGGCCGCGTCCGCGACGAGATCTGCCCCGGTGTATTCCGGTCGTCCCGGCTCGTACATGACCGAGCGGCCGGTGTCGCGGTGGTCATAGCGGATGACGAAGCGTCGGCCGTCGGCCAGCCGCCGGCAGAACCCCTCCTCCCACCAGATCATCGAGCCGCCGCTGCCCATGACGAGGAGGACCGGCGGGTCCGACGGGTCGCCGAACGCTTCGGCGCACAGCTCGACGCCGTTCGCTTCGACCATTCGCTCGGCCACGTCTGCTCCGTTCCTCACACCCGAGGTCGGTAGCTCAGGTAGACGACACCGTTCTCGTACGACTCGCATGCCCCGAGCCGACGACGTCGGAGTTCCGTCACGTCGCCTCCGTCAGCGAGCCGGACACGACGTACTTCGTCGTGTCGTTGAAGAACGGCGCTCC
>DATFQE010000271.1:0-11058 GCA_035264445.1 Gaiellaceae bacterium
TGGCCGCCCAGGAGCTCGCCGTAGGTCCGCTCGCCGACGATCTTCACCAGGCCGCCGCGGTCGCCGTAGACCGTGCCCGCGCCGACCGCGCCATACGGGACTCGCCCCACGACGACGTCGTAGCCCGCGTCGACAGCTTGCGCCTCCGTGAGCCCGAACGATGCGATGTTGGGCATGCAGAACGTGGCTCGCGGGATGTCGGCGTGGGAGAGTCCGTGCACGTCGAGGCCGGCGGCGTCCTCGACAGCGATGATGCCCTCGTCGGAGGCCTTGTGCGCGAGCGCCGGCCCGTGCACGAGGTCGCCGATCGCCCAGACGCCCGCGCGGCTCGTGCGCAGGTGTTCGTCGACGGCGATCAGGCCGCTCTCGGCGAGCGCGACACCGGCGGCCTCGAGGCCGAGACCCTCGACGTCCGGGCCGCGACCGGCGGCGACGACCAGCCACTCGGCTTCGCCGCGGTCTTCTCCGTAGGCGAACGTCACCGCGCCGTCGTCGCTGCCGACGTCGGAGATGAGCGTCGAGGTCTTGACGTCGATGCCCTGCTTCTTGAAGCTCCGCTCGGCGAGCTTGCTGATTTCCGGGTCCTCCGCGGGAAGCACCCGGTCGAGCGCCTCGAACAACTGCACGCGTGTGCCCAGCCGCGCGAACGCGGACGCGATCTCGGCGCCGGAGGCGCCGGCGCCGAGCACGGCCATGGACGCCGGCAGCTGCTCGAGCGCCCACGCCTCCTCGGTGCCGATGACGCGCTGGCCGAAGGAAACGCCCGGAAGCGGCCGCTTGACGGAGCCCGTGGCGAGGATCACCGCCCGCGCCTCGATCGTCCGGTCGCCCACGACGACGTTCGCGTCGGCGTTCAGCGACCCTGAGCCCTCGATCACCTCGATACGGTTCTTGCGCATCAGGCCCGACACGCCGCCGGTCAGCGTCTTCACGACCTGTGCGCGACGGGCCGCGACCTTTGTGAAGTCGACCTCGGGCTCGGGAACCGAGATCCCGAAGTCGTCCGCCTCGCGCACCTCGCTGAGCACGTCGGCCGCCCGCAGCACCGCCTTGGCCGGGATGCACGCGTAGTTGAGGCAGCGCCCGCCGATCGCGTCGCGCTCGACGATCGCGGTCGTCTTGCCGAGCTGAGCCGCCCGGATGGCTGCAACATAGCCGCCCGGGCCCGCGCCGATGACGACGACGTCGTAGGACTCGGCCATCAGAACGCCAGCTGGAGCGGGTGCTCCAGCAGATCGCGGATCCGGGACAGGAACTCCGAGGCCTCAGCGCCGTAGAGGATGCGGTGGTCGCAGGAGAGCGTGAGCGTCATGAGCTGACGCTCGACGATCTCGCCGTCCACGCGGGCGAGGACCTGGCGCGCCGCGCCGACGCCGAGGATTGCGGCTTGCGGCGCGTTGATCACCGGGGCGATCGCGGTCATCCCGTACATGCCGAGGTTGGACACGGTGAACGTCGCGCCCGACAGCTCCGCCGGGGTGATCGAACCGTCGCGGACGGCGCCGGCGAGCCGCCGGACCTCATTCGCGATCGCGCCGACGGAGCGAGTGTCGGCGTCGACGACGGTCGGGACGATCAGCGAGCCGTCCGCGGCGACGGCCACACCGACGTTCACGTGGTCGTGCAGCTCGAACGCGTCGTCCTTGTAGGAGCCGTTCGCCAGCGGGAACTCACGCAGCGCGAGCGCGGCGGCCTTGACGATGAAGTCGTTGACCGACGGAGGGCGCTCAGCCCCGGCCTTGAGTTGCGCTCGGAGCGAGAGCAGGTCGTCGACGACGACCTCGGTCTGGACCTGGAAGTGCGGCACGGTTGCCTTCGCCTCGACCATCCGGCGGGCGATCACCTGCTGGATGCGAGTGAGCTCTTGGCGGCGCGCCGACCCGTTCGTCGTCGGGACCGGCGGGCGGGCGGGTTCCTCCGCGACCACCGCCGGCTTCGGGGCGGCGCGCCCGCCGGGCGCCGGCACGGGTGACGGGAGCGTCAGCGACGCGGCGGCGACGACGTCGTCACGCGTGATCCGTCCGCGCGGGCCGGTTCCCGTCACGGACGCGAGATCGACGCCGTGGCCCGCGGCAACGCGACGCGCCAGCGGCGTCGCCCGGACGCCCGTCGCCGAGCCGTTCGCGGAGGCGAGAGGCGCCGCCGGAACAACGGGCGCCGCGGCGGGCCGGCTGTCGGGGGTCTCGACGCCGCCGTCGGACGCGGAGCCGGCGCCGATCCGCGCCATCAGCTCCCCGACCGCCAGCGCGGTGCCTTCCCCGGCGACGATCGTAAGGGTTCCCGCCTCGGGGGCCTCGTATGTCATGGTCGCCTTGTCGGTCTCGATCTCGACGAGCTCGTCGCCGGCTTCGACGTGGTCACCGTCGGCTTTCAGCCAGCTCGCGATCGTGCCCTGCTCCATGGAGTCGGACAGCTGCGGCATCGTGATGTCGCTCATCGGGAGGTCCCCTCAATCAGGTCGACGGCCGCGCCGACGATCGTGTCTGGGTCGATGCCGAAGTACTCGTACAGGTCGCCGACGTCCCCGGACTGACCGAAGTCGTCGACCCCGAGGCAGGCGACGGGCTGGCAGCGGATCGCCGACAAGAAGCCGAACGTGTGCGGATGACCGTCGAGGACGGTGACGATCGGTGCGGCTCGGTCCGGCGGGAACAGCACGTCGAGGATCTCGACGTCGCCCTCGGACTTACCCAGCCCGTGGCGAGCGCGGAAGGCTCGGAAGATCAGGTCGGCCGACGTGAGGCAGACGACGTCGACTGCGATGCCGTCGGCCGCCAGCTCGTCCGCCGCCTCCAGCACCTCCGGCATGATCGCCCCCGCGCCCACGAGCGTGACCTGCGGGCGGTGTGCCGCGCGCCGCAGCAGGTAGCCGCCGGCGACGACATGCCGCCGGCGCTCCTCGCGGGCGGCGGGGTCCTCAGGGGTGGCGGCGAGCCCCTGGTCGATCGGCCGCGTGCTCAGCCGGAAGTACGCGGAGGTGCCGTCGGGACGGCCGATCTGGCTGAACGCACGGAGAAGCGTCCATTCCAGGTCCTGCCCGAAGGCCGGCTCCCAGGCGACGCAGCGCGGCTGCTCGAGCCCGACCGACGGCGTGATGATCGACTGATGTGCGCCGCCCTCGGGGGCGAGCGTCACGCCCGAGGGGGTTCCCACCAGGATCGACTGCCCGCCGGCGTACATCCCGAACGACCATGGCTCAAGCGCACGCGTCACGAACGGGTCATAGATCGTCCCGATCGGCAGCAATGGCTCACCGTCGCGGGACCACGTCGCGCCCAGCTCGCCGAGCAGTCCGACGAGATTGCCCTCCGCGATCCCGAGCTCGATGTGCTGGCCCTGCGAGCTCTCGCGCCACTTGACGAGCGTGTCGGTGTCGTCGGCGAACCAGTCGACGCGATCGCTCGGGCTCCAGATTCCCGCCCGGTTGATCCAGCCGCCCAGGTTCGTGGATGACGCCACGTCTGGGCTCACGGTGACTACACGTCCGGCGACGTCGGGAGCGTGGTGGGACAGATCGACGAAGAAGCGCCCGAACGCCTGCTGCGTCGAGGCCGAACCAGCATGCGTGCGGCCCACATCGTCGGGGACGGCCGGCACGACCAACAAGGGCGCCGCTTCGCGCTCGAGCGTCGCGGCCGCGCGATGGCAGAGGTCCGCCTCCGCCGAGCCCTCGGCGAACCTGGCCCACGGGTCATTCGAGTTGGCTCCCAGCGTGCCCGCCAGCGCTTCCCACTGCGGCGCGGCCAGGAGCGCGGAGTGGTTGGCGGGGTGGCCCTGGGTAGGCAGCCGCCACGCCTTGATCGTGTAGGCGAAGATCACCGATGGGCGGTCGGCGACAGCGTCGGCCTCCTGGAAGGAGTCGAGCAGCGACATGAGGTCGTGGCCACCGAGATCGCGTACGGCGCGCAGCAGCTCGTCGTCCTCGACGTCCTTGATGAGCTTCGCGACGTCGCTGCTGCCCGGCCCGGTCCCGGGAAGCCGCTCGCGCAGCTCGTCCGACTCGGCCCGCAGCAACCGCTGGTACTCCTCGTTGGGCATGAGATCGATCCGGGCACGCAGCGCTTCTCCGCCGTCGCGCTCGAACAGGCTCTCGAGCAGCCGGCCGTACTTCACGGTCTGCGTGTGCCAGCCGGCGGCGCCGAACATGTCCCGCAGACGCTCGCCGGCCATGTTCGGGACGATCCGGTCCAGGGATTGGCGGTTGAGGTCCACGATCCACAGGACCTCGCCGAGGTTCGACACCATGGGATCGACGACCGCCTCCCAGATCGCGCCTTCGTCGAGCTCGGCGTCGCCGAGCAGGGCCACCTGGCGGCCGCCCTGCGGCACGTCGAAGTGACCGGCGACATACCGATGAGCGATCGCGCTCCACACCGGCGCCGTCGCGCCGATGCCCACGGAGCCGGTCGAAAAGTCCGCCGGCACCGGGTCCTTGAGGCGGCTGGGATAGCTCTGCAGCCCGCCGAACTCGCGCAGCGTGGTCAGGTAGCGCTCATCCAGCGTGCCCAGCAGGTACTCGATCGCGTGCAGCACCGGCGCGGCGTGCGGCTTGACCGAAACCCGATCGGGGCCGCGCAGGTGAGCGAAGTACAGCGCCGTCATGATGGTCGCGATCGACGCTGACGACGACTGGTGCCCGCCGACCTTCACTCCGGACGGCGTCGTACGAACCTTGTTCGCGTGGTGAATGATCGAGATCGACAGCCACAGCACGCGGTCCTCGACCGCCTGCAGCACCGCCAGATCGACGTCCGTAGTGGAAGCCATGGTGGCGATTGATGCTGGACCAGGTACACGGGTTGCGCGACTGGCTGTTCCGACAACCTTCGGCGACTAACGCGACGAAGGACGAATCCGCCGGCGCAGAAAATCGACGCGCTCGATCATGCCCGCCGGCATTTCGGACACGACCTCGCCGGGCAGCAGGCGAACGCGGCAGTTGGCGTAGAGCGCGTCGTAAAGCGGAAGTGCGGCTGCGAGGTGATCGGCGTCGTCGAATGCGATCGCGAGCCCCTGTCCGAGGCGGTCCAAGGCTGCGCCGAGGACCGATTCCTCCTCGGTCTGATCCTCGGGCGGCTCGAGCGCCAGGGCATGCCGGACGCCGGCGGCGACGATGCGCTCCACCAGGTCGACCGCGGGATCGCGGACGTGGTAGCCGCGCATGACTTTGCGAAATGCGGTGCCGTCGGCATCGTGGGGCCCGAACGCCGATCCTGGGATCCCGAAGCCGATCGCGCCGCCAGGCGCGTCAGCTTCCTTGCCCCGATCGATGAACGTGAACTCCGCGTCAGGATCGACGAACCGGAGGATCAGCCAGGGGGTGGCGACGCGGTCAAGATGAAGATGGCCGTAGGTGACCCACTTCATGGCGCACTCCCGTCGAAGGGCTCCTCTACGACCAGATTCTCGATCGCGCCCACGCCCTCGATCTCGACGCGAACGCGATCGCCCGGAACGAGGTACCGGCCGTCTACGACCGCGACGCCGCCTGGGGTGCCGGTCGCGATGAGGTCTCCGGGCTCGAGCGTGCAGAGCTGGGAGATCGCGGACACGAGCTCCGCGGCGCCGAGGATCCAGTCTGACGTCGAACCGTTCTGCCGGAGTTCGTCATTGACCCAGGTCCGTACCGCGAGCGCGTCGACCTCCAGCTCGTCGGCGGTCACCACCCATGGTCCTGTGGGTCCGTGGGTCTCGAAGCTCTTGCCGGGCCAGATGAGTGCGTTGTAGTTCTGCCATTCGCGCACCGAGATGTCGTTGGTGACGGTGTATCCGGCGATGACGGCTGCGGCCCCGTCGACGTCCAGCCGCCGTCCTCGCCGACCGATAACGATGGCCAACTCCCCTTCGTAGTCGAGCGACTTCGCGCCGAAGGGCGCCCAGATCTCGTCGTGTGGGCCGCCGATACAGCTCGTCTGCTTATTGAAGACGACCGGCACGGGGGAGTTCGGGTAGGCCGCCTTCAGATGGCCCATGGCCGCTAACGCGGCGGTCAGCTCGGGTGATGGTGTCGCGGGTTCGCGCAGCTCCGCGGCGTGGGTCGCGTAGTTCATTCCGGCGCCCAGGAACTTCGGTGGGCGCGGGATCGGTGCGAGGAGTTCGACGTCCTCGAGCGTCTCGCGACGCGTGGCCTTGTCGATGCCGGTGGTGATCTGGTCGAGGCGCGGCGATCCTCCGGCGAGGATCGCCGGAATGTCGTCCGGTAGCTCCAGGCCGAGGTGCTGCACGGCGATGATCTCGTCATCGACGATCACCCCCACATGGACCCCCGCAGGGTCGCGAAAGCGAGCGAGGCGCATGACCGCAGTAAATCGGCTCGACTGGCGGGCCGACATCGTCGGAACCGACAGCGTCGCGCCGTCACTCGTCCGGCGAGATCAGTCCCTTGCGGATCGCGCGCGCGATGAGCTCGGTCTTGCTTCGGGCGCCGAGCTTTGCCTTGAGCTTCTGCAGATGGAAGCGAACGGTGGATTCGGAGATGAACAGCCGCGCGCCGATCTGCTCGTTCGTGAGTCCCTCCGCGGCAAGCTCCAGAACTCGCTGCTGCTGCGGCGTCGGGCCGGCGCCGCCGGCGTTGGCGTGGGCGATGCGGTGGAGTTGCTCGACGATCTGGGAGGCGCCCTCCGGCCGTGAGTCTCCGGGCGCGTCCTCGATCCGCGCGAGCACGCGACGAAGCTCGGTGAGGCCCGCGGACTTGGTCACGTATCCGGTGGCGCCGGCCTGGATGGCGTCGCGCACCGTGTCCTCGCTGAGATAGCTCGTGAGCATCACCAGCGCCATGCTCGGAAAGTTCTGGCGCATGCGCCGGCAGAGATCGATGCCGCTCATATCAGGTAGGCGGAAATCGACCAGCGCGACGTCGGGGAGGGTCTGCTTGGCGCGGCGCACGCCCTCCTCGGCGGTCGAAGCGACTGCGACGACCTCGTGGTTGGCGTCCGACGACAGCGCGGCGACGAGTCCCTCTCGTACGACCTCGTGGTCATCGACGATCAGAATTCGCATCGCTCGTCTTCCTGCTCCTCCGCTCACAGTGGGACGTCGACCCGGATGCTGGTTCCGCCCGCGACGCCCTGCGTGACGCTCAGGGTTCCGCCGACGTTGCGGACCAGCCTGCGCAGGGCGGCGAGACCGTGCCGTCCGTCCGAGCGGCGATCCGACAGGCCGATTCCGTCGTCGACAACGGTCAGCATCACCGACTTCGCCGATTCGGCGTCCAAGGTCACCGCGACCCGGCAGGGGCCGGCGTGCTTGGCCGCGTTGACCAGCGATTCGCGCGTCACGCGCAACAGCGCATCCGCCGTCGAGACGCGAAGGTCGCTCGCAGTGGCGTCCGCCGCAGGGGAGATCTCCATGTGCACCGCCAGGCCGAACTCGTCCTCGACGTCGGCAACGGCGGCCGCGAGCTGGCTCGGGAGATCGGCCGCAGGTTTCGGCGCGATCTCGTGGATGATCGATCGGAGCGCGTCCTCGGCGCGCGAGATCAGCTTCCGGGACTGCTCCGCGTCCGCCAGCGTCGTTGCGCGGTCGTCGCTCTGGCTCTCGATCGTCTCGAGCCGCATCTTGGCAGCGAACAGCAACTGCGCGACGTCGTCGTGCAGGTCGTCGGCGATCCGCTGGCGCTCGGCGAGCCGGGCGAGCTGCGCGCGCTGCTGCTGGTAGCGCTCAGAGGCCCACGCGAGGGCGAGCAGGTTCGCCAGGCGGACGAGGGCCTCGCGCTCAGACGCCGTGAACGGGTCGCCTCGCGCGCGCATCGCCGCCACGGTTCCGACGCGTCGCTCGCGGAACACGATGGGCTCGAACCGGAGGGCGACACCGGGGTCGCCCGCTCGTTCGGGCGTGGTCACCGAGCCGTGCGCGTCCGGGTGCTCTCTCGTTTCGTCGACGAGCCGCGCCTCGAGACGCGGGTGCCGCTCGTCGCAACGCGCGACGAGCGGCTGTGCGTCGAGGAAGACCAGGCATGTCGCGTTGGCGTCGAGGGCGTGAGCGAGTTCGCGCAGCGTGTCCGGCAGGAACTCCTGGAGCGCTTGTCCGGACGCAATGTTGACCGCGGCTCGCGCAAGCGATTCCTCCTGGCTCTGCTGGCGCCGCAGTAACCACATGCCCTTCCAGAGCTCGACGACCGTCGCGACACGCGGGGCGATCATGTGCGCTCGATCGAGATCCTCCGCCGTGAAGTCGGTTGGCTTGTTCGCGACGTGCAGCACGCCTACCGGCTTGCCGGCGACAGGGAGCGCCACCGAGAGGATGCGCTCGATGCCGAAGAGCTTCTTGTAATCCTCGAGGATCCCGGGGTCGCCGCGCGCGTCGTTCGAGACATAGGCCTGCCCAGTCGTGAACACGCGGGCGGCGTTGCTGAACGAATTGTCCGTCGAAACCAGGTACGACGCCGCCTGATCGCGAGTCGCGCCGAAGGAGCCCGGAAGCATCTGCAAGACGGCTCGATCCTCGTCATAGATCATGATTCCGGTCAGCGCGGCACCGAACAGCTGCGCGAGCCACCGGTCGAGGGTGTCGGTGACCTCCTCCAGGCCGGTGATCTGGGCGAGGCTGTCGTCCAGCGTCAGGAGGAACTCGAGTCGTTCGGCGAGCGCGGCCTCGTCGTGCTCGGCAGGCGCGAGCGCCGCGGCGGCGTGGCGGGCGAACACGCCCAGCAGCGGTTCGTTGGCGAAGTCGCCGTCACGCCGGCGCATCGCGCAGATGAATCCGAGGTTGCGGCCTTCCAGCGCGATCGGCTCCGCGAGCACCGCCTTGACCCCTCGCTTGCGGAGCTCCCGGCTGTCGGCGTCGACGCGGTCCGACAGCGTCAGGCGCAGGGGAGCGTGATCGGTCTTCACCAGCAGGGCCGCGACGGCACGCTGGATCACGGTCGCGTCGCGTGCCGAGATGCCGACGGTGGAGATCGTCTGCGGTGCCGGGGCGTCGACCGTCGATGCGACGAGCACCGCATCCGCGCCGAGCACGTGACACGCGGATGTCGCGATTCCCGCGGTGTCCCACCGCGGCTGGTGACTCGATGATGTGGGAGCCGCCCGCGTAGCGCACCCTCCTCCAGGTGCAACCGAGTGGCATGAGTCTAGACCTGTCCGGCAGGATCGTGCTCCTTATCTCGGCTACGCGCCGCGGTTCGCGGCGACGGGCCGTTCGCGACACCAGGCACCCGCCGCCCCCTCCTTGCGCAACGCGAACTTCTGTACGCGTTGCGTGGCGGTCTTCGGGAGCGCGTCGGCCAGCCGTACGTAGGAGGGCACCATGAACTTCGCCATGCGCTGCTCGCAGTAGTCGACCAGCTCGCCCGGATCGAGCGGGGTCCCGGGGCGAGGCACGACCACGATCAGGACGTCCTCCTCGCCGAGGTCGGACGGGACGCCGATCGCCGCGCTCTCGGCCACGCCGGGGTGCGAGTCGACGATCCGCTCGACGTCGTAGGAGGAGATGTTCTCTCCGCGCCGCCGGATCACGTCCTTGATGCGGTCGAGGAACACGAACGTGCCGTCGGGCTCGCGACGGCCGCGGTCGCCCGTGCGGAACCACTCGCCGTCCATCGCCGCCGCCGTTGCCTCCGGGTTCTTGTAGTAGCCCTGGAAGAGCGTGTTCGGACGCCGGCTACGAACGACGATCTCGCCCGGCTCGTCATCGGCGGCACGGTCACCGTCGCGCGAGCGCACCGCGACGTCGGCCCAGCTCACCGGCGTCCCGAGCTTGCCGACCTGGGCCGCTCCCGGCCGGCTCCCGACGCAGAAGGTCGCCGTCTCGGTCAGCCCATAGATCTCCTGTATCTCGAGCCCGAAGCGCTTCTCGAACTCCGGCCAGAGGTTCGCCGGCGCTGCGCCGCCCACCGTCAGCCGGACCGGATTGTCAGCATCATCGGGTCGCACCGGCTGCTTGAAGATCATGGTCAGCATCGCGCCGATGTAGTTGAAGACCGTCGCGTCGTGTGCCCGCAGATCGTCGAAGAACCGCGACGCCGAAAAGCGTGGCGCGAGCACCATCGGGCGCCCGGAGATGATCGACCCCATCGTCGTCAGCATCTGGGCGTTGACGTGGAACAGCGGCAGGCTCGTGTACAGCACGTCGTCGTCCCGCGCCTCGACGTAGTTGTGAGTGAATTCGTAGCCGGCGACCGCGAACGCGTTGTGGCAGTTCATCACGCCCTTCGGCGGACCTGTCGTCCCCGACGTGTAGAGGACGCTCGCGAGATCGCCCGGTGAGAGAACGGCTCGTCGCGCGGCGGGATGCTCGCTGCGATAGACCTGTTCCCATTCCTGCCATGCGCCATCGGCCGTGCCACGCACCAACCGGTGCCGCGGCCCGTCGCCCGCGGCGAGCGCGGCGTCCACCTCGGTCGTCAGCGGGGCGTCGGCCACGAGTACGTCCGCCTCGCTGTGCTCCAGCACATAACGGAGCCCGTCCCCTTTGAGCCCCGTGTTCACGGGCACGAGCGCCGCGCCGAGCAAGGCGCTCCCGAACCAGACGTCCAGGAACTCCAGGCAGTTCGGCAGCAGGACGGCGACCTTCGACCCCGGCCCCGCGCCCAGGGCCGCGAGCGCGGCGGCGGCGCGCTCGGCCCTGCCGACGAAGGCGCCATAGCTCACGTGCTCGTCCACGAAGCTCACGAACCGCGCATCGGGCGTCATCTCCGCGCGCGCGTCCAGCGCGGCGGCGATCGTTGTTTCCTCGCCTTGTGAGATCACGTACCGCATCGCGCTACATCTCGATCCCGCCGTTGACTCCCCACACCTGGCCGGTGATGTACGCCGACTCGTCGGCGCAGAGGAAGTGGACCACTCGCGCGATCTCCTCCGGTCGCGCCAGACGCTTCACCGGAATCGACTGGGCGACTGCAGCGAGGATCTTCTCCGGCACCGACGCGACCATGTCGGTCGTGGTGTAGCCCGGAGCGACGCAGTTGACCGTGAGTCCCCCACCCTCCGGATCAAGGCGTCCGGCACGGTGCAGGGTGCTGGCCGCCTCGAGCGCCATCGTCTTTGTCAGGCCGAACATGCCCGACTTCGACGCGGCGTAGTTCGCCTGGCCGATGTTGCCGATCTGGCCGGCGAGCGA
>DATFQE010000272.1:0-2589 GCA_035264445.1 Gaiellaceae bacterium
GCGGCCACTCGCTCACCATCGACCACGGCTGGCAGGAGGTCGCGCAGACCGCGCTCGACTTCGTCAAGCGGTTCGTCCCGGCCAAGCCGAGCTAGCCCGCCGACGCTAGACGCCTGTCCGGCATCCCGCGTCCGGCTGCTACGACACGGCGCGGCCGACCGCGCGCAACGCGTCGCGCATCACCGGGGTAGATGCATTCTCGAGGCGGAAGTGGAATTGGCCGAGCCCGCCGACGCCCAATCTGGTGCGCTCGTCGGCGTAGGCCTCGCGCCAGCGCGCCACTCGCGAGCGAGACCATCTGTGGACGTTGCCGCCCAAGCCGGGGCCCAGATGCTCACCAGGCGTCATCCCCGCCAGATACTTGGCAGCGAGCGACCGGCGAGCGGTTCCGCGCCGCGCGAGCACGCGTTGCCCCCTCGCCTGGGTGGACGCGGCCGCGCGCGGATCGCCCTCGAAGCGCGGATACTCCTCGCCGGCGACCCGGAAGCACGAACGGTCGAGCTGGAGCCAGAACGTCGCCAGCTCGGAGTCGGTGGGCAGGGAAGCGAGTTCGAGCACGCGGAGCGGTGACCAGACGAAGCCCCGCTCGTCGCGGTCGTTGAGCTGGGGTCGGCCGAAGGTCAGACCGGCCAGGACGCCGCGCAGGAACTCGCGGTAGCCGCGTCCGCCCGAGCGCGCCGCTTGGCCGAGCAGCTCGTCGAACTGCCACGCGTCGACGCGCACGCCTTCGCGCCGCGCCGCCCGGATGGAGTCGCGGTAACGCCGGCCCAGCTCTCGACCCCACGCCACCCGCCGCTGCGCGGAGAGCCGCATCAGCGCTCCGAACGAGGGGATTCGGCCGATGTACGCGTCGTCGGGAACATCCGGCGCTCGCCGCAGCTCCCAGAACGTGCCCGGCTGCACCGGGAACATCGGGTCGTAGCGTCCCTGGGCGAGTGACCGGATCAGGCCGCTCGCCTCCCGGCTGACGCCGTAGCTGCCGACGTATACGGGAACCGTCGACGGAATTCCGGCCGGCTCGACGGCGTCGAGCAGGCGCCGGAGATCGTCGAGCTCGAAGTACGACAGCAAGACGACCGGCGGCGCCACAGGGAGCTCGTAGTATCCGTGTGGGCGCTCTGCACTTCTCGCACAGCCGCCGTCTACGGAAGGAGGTTGCGGGACGCGCAAGGGCTGCGGCTAGCCTCGAACGCCCCGCGGGTTCGGGGATTCGCCGTGACGGAGCTGACTCCTCGTTCGGGAATCTCGGCTCTCCATGCCTCACAAAGCTGCGCCTTGGTGTGCACCTGGTCGCGCTGTAGCCTCTCCCCGAGATTCGTTTATCGCCCATGCAGGCGGAAGGAGACCTGATGAGCCCGGACACGACGACCTACGAAGGGCAGTGTTTTTGCGGTGCCGTCAGGATCGAGGTCAAGGGCGAACCGGAAGGGGCCGGCTACTGCCATTGCAAGAATTGCAGGAGCTGGTCCGCCGGTCCGGTCAACGCTTTCACGCTCTGGAAGCCCGAGGCCGTCAGGGTGACCAGGGGAGAAGACCAGATCGGGGAGTATCGCCACAGCGAGCAGAGCCACCGCCAGTGGTGCAAGGTCTGCGGCGGCAATCTGCTCACGCGGCACCCAACCTGGGGCCTGGTCGATGTCTACGCGGCGACGATCCCGTCGTTTCCGTTCACGCCCGGCGTCCACGTCAATTACGAGTCGACGGTTCTGCCAATGAAGGATGGCCTCCCGAAGCTCAAGGATTTCCCGACCGAGCTGGGCGGCTCCGGCGAGACGATCGCCGAGTAGCCGCAGGACAGGCCCCGATCTCGGCGAGCAGAGCGGCCATAGAACCGCCGCCTGCGCCGGCTTTTCGGAATGCGGTACGCCGGAAGAGGGATCAGTACGCGCGCGCCCGTGACTGGAAGCGTGGCCGCAGCTTGTTCTCGAGCGCGCGCGGGAAGGCGATCGTCGCGGGGTCGCCGTCGGAGACGTAGCGGCGCTGGGGGTTCTCCTCGAGCTGCCGCAGCCAGTGCCACGCGCCGAAGTCCGTCTCGCCGCCCCAGGGAAGGTGGCCGCTGCGGATACGCGGAATGCGGGCGCGGTCGAATGATTTGGTGAACGGTGACGGCGCCGGGCCGGCGCCGACGAGCATGACGCCGCGGAAGCTGTACGAGCGGCCGTTCCAGCGGCCGCGACCGGCCAGTGACGGCGGCTTCGGCAGCACGCCCAGTGGCAACGACACCGTCTCTGCGTGGTAGCCCGGCACGGCGTCTTCGATTACTTCGTTGCCGAGGACGAGCTCGCGCTGTACCTCGACGGGACCGGAAAGTTGGCTGAACGGCACGTGATCCTTCGTGTGGTTGCCGAGCTCGAAGCCGTGGTCGACGAGCCACCGGAGCATCTGCTTGCCGCGCGCTACGCCGGCGAACGGCTCGCGGTTGACGTAGAACGTGCCCGCGAGCGGGAAGGCCGGATGTTCGCGCTGGAACGCCAGCAGGATGCCGATCGCGGTGTCCGGCTTGATGTGGCCGCGCGCGTCGTAGGAAAACTGGAACTGCGTCGAGTCGTCGAAGGTGAGAACGACCGGCGTCCTGCCGGCCGGCACCGA
>DATFQE010000273.1:0-11961 GCA_035264445.1 Gaiellaceae bacterium
GGCCTTGTGGAGCGGCACGTTCCGCGGAATCGTCAGCTGCACGAGCGCGTCGCCGCCGGTCACCATGCTCGGCGGGCTCGAGAGCACCCGCAGCTTGTAGTCGTGTGTAGCTGCTGCGAACGCCGTCGGGGCAACCGCGAGCGCGGCCACCACAGCAGCCAGCATCCAACCGAGCCTTGTCTTCATTTCCCCCCTCTTTCGTCGACCTCGTCGACGCGACTATCTCACTGAATCGCCGACGGCGACGCGAGCTCGCGCCTGAGCTGCACGAAGAGCGCCTCGAGCGCGAGGCCGGCTTGCAGCTGCAGCTCCTCGAACAGGCGCCAGGTGTCGCGCACCCGCTCGGCCGCCGCCTCCGCGCCCAGCATCCGCTCGCGGGTGCCGTCCTCGCGCAACTCGTCGAGGCGGTCGGCGTGGATCGCGACCTCAGGCGCGCCCGCTCCGACGACCACGAGGTCGCGGTACCAGGCGGCGAGCTCGTCGAGCGCGAGCAGGATCTCCTCCCGCTCGGCGCCGCGGCCCGCGCGGCGGACGCGCTGCTCGGCCTCGCGCTGCGGGAGCTCCAGACCCTCGAGCGCGGCCTCGGCGTCCTGCTTGGCGGAAGTAGCCCGCGCGCGAGCGCCGTCGAGCAGCACGCGGGCGCCGGCCGCCGGCTGGAACGCGGGATCTGCGTACACGGCGCGCGCGACTTCGAGCAGTGCAGTCCTTCGCGCTGCGGCCTTCGGGTCGAGCAGCCGCTCGACGCGGTCGAGCCGCCCCGACGCGATCCGCGCGAACGCCGTCGCCTGCTCGGCCGAAAGCTCGGGCGCGCGCCGCTCGATCTCGCGGCGGACGGCACGCTCGGAGAGCCGCCGGAACGGAATCAGCTGGCAGCGCGAGTGAATCGTCTCGGGCAGCGGCCCGAGCTCGTCGGCCACGAGCACGATCACGGCGTACGACGGCGGCTCCTCGAGGTCCTTGAGCAGCGCGTCGGCGGCCTCCTCGTTCATCAGGTGCGCTCCGAGAATCAGGTACACGCGGTGGTCGCCCTCGAACGGCCGCATGTGCAGGTCGCGGCGCAGCTCGCGGATCGGGTCGATGCGGATCTGGTCGCCGAGCGGCTCGAGCACGTACAGGTCTGGATGCGAGCCGCGCTGCACGCGCCCGCGATCGCCGAGCACCTCGGCCGCCAGCTCGTACGCCGCGCGCCGCTTGCCGACCCCGGGCGGGCCGTGGAAGAGGTAGGCGTGCGCGACGCCGTCCGCGAGAGCGGCCCGGAGCAGGCGCTTGGCCTCCTCCTGCTCAGGTAGCGAGCTGAAGCTCTCCGCGGACGAGATCTGCCACCTCCTTCGTCGATCCGCCGGCGTCGATCGGGACGATCCGCTCGCGGAAGCGCTCGGCGAGCTCGCGATAGGCCGCGTCGACACGCACGCGGAAGTCGCCGTCCTCGCGCTCGATCCGGTCGGGGTTGCGGCCGGTCCGCCCGGCGGCCGTGGCCGGGTCGACGAGCAGCAGGAACGTGCGGTCGGGGAGCAACCCCTGGACCGCGGCGAGGTTCAGCTCGAGCACCGCGTCGACGCCGAGCCCGCGCGCGATCCCCTGGTACGCGAGCGAGGAGTCGACGTAGCGGTCGCAGATCACGTCCGCCCCACGCTCACGCGCAGGCGCGATCACGCGCTCGACGAGCTCCGCGCGGGCCGCGGCGAAGAGCGTCGCCTCGGCCCAGGCGGACATGTCCGGCCCGTGGAGGAGCAGCTCGCGGATCCGCTCGCCGAGCTCCGTGCCGCCCGGCTCCCGGGCGACGACGACCTCGCGCCCCGACTCCTCCAGGTGCCGCCTGAGGAGCTCGACCTGGGTCGTCTTGCCGGAGCCGTCGAGGCCCTCGAACGTCACGAACATCCGGGAACGTAGGATACGGCGCTCGTGCGGGCGGTCGTGACAGGGGGCGCGGGCTTCGTCGGCTCGCACGTGGCAGAGGCGCTGCTGGCACGCGGCGACGAGGTGCACGTCCTCGACAACCTCTCGACGGGAAGCCGAGAGAAGGTTCCGGACGGCGCCGATCTCCACGTCGGCGACATCCGCAGCGAAGCAGGATCGGTGTTCGAGGAGACACGGCCCGAGGTCTGCTTCCACCTCGCGGCCCAGGCGGACGTCAACACCTCGGTCGCGCAACCCGACTTCGACGCGGATGTGAACGTCCTCGGGACCTTGCGCGTTCTCGAGGCCGCGCGGGGCGCCGGCGCGAAAGTCGTCTTCACGTCGACCGGAGGCGCGATCTACGGCGAGTGCGACGGGCCCGCGCCCGAGGAGCAGGAGCGCCGGCCGATCTCGCCGTACGGGATCTCCAAGCTCGCCGGCGAGGAGTACCTGCTCGGCTGGAACCGGCTGCACGGGACGAATCACGTGGCGCTCCGGCTCGCCAACGTCTACGGCCCGCGGCAGGAGGCGAGCCTCGAGGGCGGCGTCATCGCGATCTTCCTGGACCGGATGGCATCCGGCGAGCCGGTGCGGATCTTCGGCGACGGCGAGCAGTCGCGCGACTTCGTCTACGTGCGCGACGTGGTGTCGGCGGCCCTCGCGGCCGTCGACCACGTCGGCGGGATCATCAACGTCGGCACGGGCGTCGGGACAAGCGTCAACGAGCTCTTCGAGGCATGTCGGCGCGTCACCGGGTACGAGCGCGAGCCCGAGTATGCGGCCGCGCGCGCGGGAGAGGTCCTGCACAGCGTGATCGACCCTGCCCGCGCCCGGGCCGAGCTCGGCTGGTCGGCGCAGCGGACGCTGGACGAGGGTCTGCGCGAGACCTGGGCTTCGCTGGCACCCGCGTAGGCCGTGGGCCGACTCCAGGCCGCGGTCGGGAGCCTGCTCTTCCTCGTTGTCGCGCCGGGCGTCGTCGCCGGGCTGATCCCGTGGTGGCTGACCCGCTGGGAGCTGGAGGAGCCGTTCCCGCTCTGGGCGCCGCTCCGGGTCGTCGGCGCGGTACTGATCGCCGTCGGCGTCCTCGCGCTGCTCGACTCGTTCCGCCGCTTCGTCGTGGAGGGCCTCGGAACGCCTGCGCCCGTCGCGCCGACAGAGGAGCTCGTCGTCACCGGCCTCTACCGCTACGTGAGAAATCCGATGTACGTCGCCGTCGCGGCGACGATCCTCGGCCAGGCGCTCCTGCTCGGACAGGCCGAGCTGTTCGCGTACGGCGCCGTGTTCGTGGCCGTCGTCGCCGCCTTCGTGCGCTGGTACGAGGAGCCGATGCTGGCCCGGGCCTACGGCGAGCAGTACGAGGAGTACAGAGGCGCCGTCCCCGCGTGGATCCCGCGACTCAGCGCTTCGGCGACCCCGAGCTCACCACCAGCTCGACCCGAGCCTGCGCGGGAACCCGCCGACCCGCCCGCGGGCTCTGAGCGATGACGCGCCGCCGCTGGACGGTCACGGAGCCGACGCGGACGACTCGACCCACTCGACAGCCTGACGCCTGCACGTAGATCCTCGCCGCGACGAGCTGCAGGCCGATCACCTTCGGGACGACACAGCGCCTCGGCTGGGCGAAGCCGTCCGAGACGGCGAGAACCAGCGCGCAGAGCCCGACGAGCGCGAACCGCACATCGGCGAGGCTAATGGAACGCCTCAGCCGCGTCCCGGAGCGGGGGCGTACTCGCCTACACGAGAGACGAAGGAACAGGCGGAGCGAGAGCGAATCCGGCCCGCGCGATGGAGCACTCCCACCCACTTCCCGCCTTCGACGCCGTCCGGCCCTGGCGCACGGCGACGATCGTCGCCTCCGCGATCGCCGCCGGCGAGCTCCTGCTCCTCGTCCTGCTCGGGATCGCCCTCCTCGGCAAGCCGCTCTCCGAGCACGCGGACAAGGCCGCGGCCGCGAAGCTGGCCGTGCCGCTCCCGACAACACACAAGCAGGAGTCGCCGATCAAGTTCAAAGCGACCAAGAAGCCGACCCTCGCCCGCGGCGCCACCCAGGTCACCGTCCTGAACGGCAACGGCCGCCAGGGCGCGGCCGCCGCCGAGGCCGGCCGGGTCCGCCAGTTCGGCTACCCCGTCAGCGCCGTCGGCAACGCGCCGACGACGGGCTACACGCGCACGATGGTCATGTACCGCGGCCGCTTCCGCCCGGAGGCCGTCCGGCTCGCGAACGACCTCGGGATCAAGATCGTGACGCCGCTCGACGGTCTCTCCGCCGGCGCCCTCGAGGGCGGCCACGTCGCGGTCATCCTCGGCGCGTAGTTCTACCATCCGCCCGATGGCCGACCGCAAGGAGGCCGAGCGCGCCTACCCGGAGCTCATCGAGGAGTCCGGGCGCGAGTGGCTGCGCACGAAGCCGTTCCGCAACACGCCTCGCGAGACCGCGCGGCTGCTGATCGACTTCGGCTACGCGGTTCAGCTGCTCGACCTCGAGCCCGGGATGTCGCTCTGCGAGCTCGGTTGCGGCCCCGGCTGGATGACGCGGATGGCCGCCCGTCACGGCGTCGAGGCGGTCGGCTACGACATCTCGCCGGGAATGATCGAGATCGCGCGCGAGCAGGCCGCGGCCGAAGGCGTCGACGCCCGTTTCGAGGTCGCCGACATGGAGGAGCTCGACGCCGGCCGCCGCTTCGACGCGTGCCTGATCTACGACGCGCTCCACCACAGCCCCCGGGCCGACCTCGCGATCGCGGCGGCGCAGCGAGGACTCAAGCCCGGCGGCCGCTTCCTGCTCGCCGAGCCGAACTGGAAGCACCGCTTCCAGGGTCGCGACGCCTCCGAGCACTGGGGCGTCACCGAACTGGGCTACACGCCGCGCGCGTTCAAGAAGATGCTGCGCGCCGCCGGCTTCACCGACATCCGGCGCTTCCACAACAACCGCAAGCGCCTGTTCGGGAACCGGCCGCTCGAGGTCGCCGCGCACCTGGCCGAGCCGCTCGTCTTCCGCGTCCTCGGGCCGTGGTGGACGCAGATCTGGCTGCGGGCCACCGCGGCGTGATCGAGCGAGCCGCGGCGGCCGCCTCCCTCCGCAGCCGGCGGCACAAGCTGAAGCTCTTCCTCGACTTCGTCCAGCCCACCGCGGAGACGACGGTCGTCGACGTCGGCGTCGCCGACGCGCCCTTCGGCGAGGGCGATGGCCAGGCGCTCACGCACAACTTCTTCGAGGCGCTCTACCCGTGGCCCGAGCGGATCACCGCGGTCGGCAACGTGCCGCTCGCCAACTTCACGAAGGCCTTTCCGCAGATCCCGACCGTCGTGGCGGACGGACGCGTCCTGCCGTTCGCGGATCAGGAGTTCGACGTGGCCTTCTCGAACGCCGTCGTCGAGCACGTCGGCGGCCGCGACGACCAGGAGCGGTTCTGCCACGAGCTCGCGCGGGTCGCGAGGCGCGTCTTCGTGACGACGCCGAACCGGCGCTTCCCGATCGACCCGCACACGTTGCTGCCCTTCGCGCACTGGCTCCCCGACGGCCGCCGCCCTCACTCCCTCGACGGTGTCCGCCCGCTCACGGCCCGCGAGCTGCGATCGCTCTTCCCCTACCGCGTGCGGATCGTCAACACCGGCCTCACGCTGATCGCAGTCGGCGATCGAGCTCTGAGCGCGGGATGAGGTAGACACCCCGGCCCGCGCTGTACGTGAGGCCATCCGGCTCGAGCTGCGCGTGCACCGGACCGACGCCCGCTCGCCGGACGACGACGTCCTTGCCGTCGCTCACGCGGAGGACGTGCACGTCGCGGTTGCGGACGTAGACGGCCAGCTGCCCCTCGAGGTCGGCGAGTCGTAGCCTCGCGAGCGGGCACATGACCCGGCCGCAATGGTCGTCGCCGTACGACATCGCAGGCGGAAGCGGCCACGACCGAAGTAGGCCTCTGTGGACGTCGAGCACGTCAAGGACGCCCTTGCGCAGCACGACGACGCGGTCGTTCGAGCTCTTGACGGCGAGCGCGACTCCGCGCTGATAGTCGAAGCGGGCCTCAGCCGGGCCACCCCACCGCCGGTAGAAGACGATCGGGCCGTCCTGGAGGCGGGCGAGTGCATACGGGCCCGAGACCGCAACGGCCGCCGGCGTGCCGTCGAGCTTCCACGAGTTCAGGAGATCCGGCGTGGCGGTTTTGAGCTCGTCGCCGACCGCGAAGGTCGAGAAGGCGCCGTCGCCCTCGCCGACCACAAGCGGCGACGGCGAGTCGACGTCGTGGCTGACGGACTCGATCGGTCTCGCGCGCCGCAGCCCGACGGCGAGCCAGACGGTGTGCTCGCGGATGTTCCCGCCCGTGTAGCTCGCCCAGAGCGCCGTGTCCCTGCTGAACGACAGCCCGTACAGCCCGCGGCCCGTGCTGGTCGCCGGGCCGCACCGGGTCGGCCCGAGCCGCCGCGCCTGCCTCCCGGGCCGCCAGACCCACACGGCGCCGCAACCACCCTTCGCGGCCGACGTCAGCAGCGCGACCTGGAGCGGCATCCCGTCGGCGGCCAGTGCACGGACGGGCTCGGCGGCACGGAGGGAGCGCGCGTTCTGCGCCGCAGCGGGCACTGCGACGAGAACCACCCCGACCATGCACGCCAACGCAAAACGCATGGAACCCGTTGTACCTGCGCGCTGTAAGGCAGACATGAAGTCGCGGTTCGGATCAGCGCTTGCTGCGCGTCTCGCGCAGCTCGCGGAGGTCGCGCTCGGCCGGCCCCAGCGGATTCAGCTCACGCGCGCGCGCGAGGTGCAGCTCGGCCCAGTCGTAGCTCTTCAGCGCCGCCTCGAACGTGCCGAGCTCGTACCAGGTGTTCCAGTTCCGCGGCTGCAGCTCGGTCGCCCGGACGTACAGACGGAGAGCCTCGCGCGCATCCCCTCGCGCATACGCCGCTTCGGCGGCGAGGAGCAGCGGGTCGATCGCGAACGGGTTCAGGGCGCGCGCCGCATCCGCCTGGTCGGCGGCTTGAGCGGCACGGTCGTCGACGAGCGAGTCGCGGGCGGCGTCGGCCTCTCGGTCGGCGAGCCACGGGGTCAGGAGCGACGTGAAGGCCGCCAGGGTCACGCCCGCGATCGCGAGCGCCTCGAAGGGGCGGCGCATGCGCACGACCGGCGCGCCGGCGGCGAGCAGCACGCCGAGGAGGAAGAAGAACGGCGCGCTGACGGCGATGAAGTCCCAGTCGTAGTCGACCAGCCCGTGGAGCGGATAGAGGAGCGCGGCGGCCGCGAGGGCGATCCCGGCAGCCCACTCCTCGCCCTCGAGCCGGCGCACGGCGCGACCGACCGCGACGAGCGCGGTGAGAGCGGCGCCTCCCGCCAGCAGGAACCCGACGAGGCCGGTCTCGGCGAGCGCCTGGAGCGGCAGGTCGTGCGGCTCGGTGACGACGTTCGCGTTGTCGCGCAGCTCGAGGTGCACGAGCCGGAAGGTCCCAGCCCCTGCCCCGCCCACCGGATGGTCGCTGAAGGCATCCCACGCCTCCTGCCACCAGCCCCAGCGGTTGTTCGAGCCGATGCTCCCCAGCCGCGCAGGTCCCTGCGAGACGGGCTGCGTGGTCGGATTCGTGAAGTCGTCGACCTGGTCGCCGACCCAGTCGACCGGGTCCGTGAGCACGAACGCGAGCGCGACCACGAGCACGGCCACGACCCCGGCGCCGACGAGCGCCCAGCGCAGGACGCGGTGGGCGAGCTCGGGCGTCGGCGGCCGCCGTTCCTCGTAGCGCGACGCGAGGTACGCGAGCACGAAGACGATCGCGCCGACGACCGCCAGGACGACGCCGAAGCGGACGCCGTCGTCGAAGCGCACGCTGTATGGCCGGCCGTCCTCCGACAGTCCCGGCCGGCCGAACGCCCATGCCGAGACGGCGAGCGCCGGCACCCCGGCCACGACGAGGGCGGCCACTCCCTCGAGCCGCCGGTCCGTGAGCACGAGCCAGAAGACGACCGCCACGACGGCGACCGCCACGCCGCCGCGCGAGTACGTCAGCAGCAGCGCGACCGTCGTCGCGAAGAGGAGCAGCGCCCCGAGAGCGCGAACCACGTTCACGTGCACGCGCGAAGCCGCGATCCAGAGCGCGAGCGGAATCCCCATTCCGGCGACGAGCGCGAGCGCGTTCCAGTACTCCAGTGGGTCCCGCAGCCGCGCGAAGCGGAAAGAGTCCTCGTAGAGGGCGGGCGCGATCTTGCCCGCGAGCGCCCACGCGATCACCGCCGCAACGAGAAGCGCGAACGCACCGGCAACGAGGCGCACGGACCGCGGGATCGCCACCGCCACGAGCAGGCCGAGCACGCAGAAGGCGGCATAGGCGAGGCCGCGGTTGGCGTAGCGCCACGTCAGGTCCGGCGCGATCGACCACCAGAGCCCCATCCCGCTCCAGACCACGACACCGCCGAACAGGGCGAGGAACGTCTTCGCCCAGCGGTCGAGCGCCGGCAGCGGCAGCAGCCCGAGCCAGGCGGCCGCCAACGACGCCCCGGCGACCAGCACGGCCACCGCCCCGATCAGCGTCACTCTCTCGTCGCGTGAGCCGCCTCCGTAGAACAACGCCGCCGCCAGCAGCGCCGCAGAAGCAATCGGAAGAAGCGTGGCGGGGACGCCGATCGTCAGCGGCCGCGGAAGCGCCTCGCGAGCCGTCTGCATCCCGGTTGACGGTACCAGAGCGGTTTCCGGGAACCGCGTTAACACAGGCTTTACATCTAGCTCACGAGTGGATCACTCGAAATCGGGAAACTAGAGGGGCCGTGTCCGCCGTTGCCCCCGTCCGGCTGCTCGTAATCGCTCTGGCGTTGGTCGGAGTGGTTGCTTTGAGCACCCCGGTCGCCGCGTCCGCGAAGCAGCCGTGCTGGAAGGACATCATGGACGACTGGTACAAGGACGCGCGGATCGACGGGAGCTATTCGCAGGCCTGTTACAAGGCGGCGGACAAGAACATCCCGCAGGACCTCCGCGACTACTCCGACCTTCCGAGCGAGATCGCACAGGCTCGGATGCGCGACATCCGTGACAGCCGTGACGAACCCGCCGGAAGCGACCGTTTCCCCGCGAGCGTCGGGGGCGCCGGCCCGGTCGACGACCGGAACGACGACGACGGCAGCGGCGGCAGCAGCGGCAGCAGCAGCGGCAATCCCAGCGACGGCGCCATCGGCAGCGCGCTCGACGCGCTCGGGCCCGAGAGCGCCGACTCGGCGCCCATCCCGCTCCTGATCCTCGCCGGCCTCGCTCTGCTCCTGGTGGCCGCGGGCGGCGCGGGGCTCCTCACGCGCAGGCTGCAGGCGCGACGCGCCCGCGTGGGCGGACCTCCGCCCGGTCCGCAGGTCTAGGTCTCGCGGGCAGCGGGGATAACCGGCTCGTGAAGGGCGAGGTGATCGGCGGCCGCTATCGCCTGGACGAGCGGATCGGCTCCGGCGCGATGTCGGAGGTCTGGGCCGCGCACGACCTCGAGCTCGAGCGCCGCGTCGCCGTCAAGCTGGTCGGCGTCGCCACCGATCGGGACCGCTTCGCGCGCGAGGCGCAGACCGTCGCCGGGCTCTCGCACCCGAACATCTGCCGGCTGTTCGACTACGGCGACGCCGACGGACGGCCGTTCATCGTCTTCGAGCACCTCCCCGGCGGGACGCTCGAGGATCGCCTCCGTCCGGGCGAGCCGTTTCCGGACGCCGAGACCGAGCGCGTCGCCGCCGAGCTCGCCGCGGCCCTCGCGCACGCGCACGCGCGTGGAGTGCTCCACCGCGACGTCAAGCCGTCGAACGTCCTCTTCGACGAGGAGGGCAACGCGAAGCTCGCGGACTTCGGCATCGCGCGGCTCGGCGATGCCCCGACGCTGACCGAGGCCGGCACGATTCTCGGCACGGCGGCGTACATCTCGCCCGAGCAGGCGCGGGCCGAGCCGGTAACGGCGGCGAGCGACGTCTACGCCTTCGGCGTCGTCCTCTATCTCCTACTCACCGGCCGGCTCCCGTTCGACGCCGACGCGCCGCTCGAGCTCGCGCTCAAGCACGTGAACGAGGAGCCCGTGCCGATCGCCGACCTGCGGCCCGACGCGCCGCCCGTGCTCGAACGCGTCGCGACCTGGTCGCTCGCCAAGCGGCCCGAGGAGCGGCCTCCCGACGGCTCGGCTCTCGTCGCCGCTCTCAGCCAGGGCGGCGGCACCTCCGCCGAGGAGACGGTCGTGATGGCACCTCGTCGTCGACGGCGGGTCGGCCCTCGTCATCTCGCGGTCGGAGTCGCCTTCGCCTTGCTCGTCCTCGCGGGCGCTGCTGCCGCGATCCTCGCGAACCCCGACGAGTCGAAGGCGCCGGTTACGCCGACCACCGCGCCGCGGACGATCACGCACGCGACGACTTCGCCGCCGCCGCCGCCACCGCCGCCGCCGCCGCCGCCGGCCAGCAGCGAGCGCCCGACGACGAGCGAGCGGACGACAACCACGCCGCCGCCGCCCCCGCCGCCACCTCCGCCCCCGACGACGTCGCCCCCGCCGCCACCTCCGCCACCCCCTCCGCCGGTCACGACAGCGCCGCTACCTACGGAGCCGATCACGACCGTCGTCGACACGACGACTATCACGACGCCGACGGTCCCGTAAATCGGCCGATTCCGTCCGACCCCCTCCCTAAATTGTCGGGTCCGCTCGGACCCGGCGCAGACGCCACCCGAGCCCCAGGAACTAGGCTGTCCGAGAGAACCCGGGAGGTTCGAACATGGCGTCCGCCAAGCAGGAGAACAAGGCCGTAGCGACCACCGACGAGGGGGTCGAAAACCGCGTCACCAACGGTGATGCGAAGCTCGGCGTGCGTCGTTTCTTCACCATTCCCGGGCGCGATCCGTTCAACGAGATCGAGTGGGAGACCCGCGACGCGCTGATCCCCGGCAAGGACGGCCCGGCCTTCGAGCAGCGCGGCGTCGAGTTCCCGAAGTTCTGGTCGCAGACGGCCACCAACATCGTGGCGCAGAAGTACTTCCGCGGGCGCATGACCTCCCCCGACCGCGAGAAGTCCGTCAAGCAGATGATCGGCCGCATCGTCGACACCGTCGGCGGCTGGGGCCGCGCGGACGGCTACTTCGCCGACGAGGACGAGGCGACGACGTTCGAGGACGAGCTCAAGGCGATCCTCGTCAACCAGCTCGCCTCGTTCAACAGCCCCGTCTGGTTCAACGTCGGCTTCGAGGAGAAGCCGCAGTGCTCGGCCTGCTTCATCCTCTCGATCGAGGACTCGATGGAGGACATCCTCGACTGGATCCGCCGCGAGGGCGTCATCTTCCGCGGCGGCTCGGGGTCGGGCGTCAATCTCTCGCGCCTGCGCTCCTCCAAGGAGCAGCTCTCCAAGGGTGGCTACGCAAGCGGGCCGGTCTCGTTCATGCGCGGCGCCGACGCGTCCGCCGGCACGATCAAGTCGGGCGGCAAGACACGGCGCGCGGCCAAGATGGTCGTCCTCGACGTCGACCACCCCGACATCCAGCAGTTCATCTGGTGCAAGGCGCACGAGGAGGAGAAGGCGCGCGTGCTCGAGGCGGCCGGCTACGACATGTCGCTCGACTCGGACGGCTGGGCGTCGATCCAGTACCAGAACGCGAACAACTCGGTGCGTGTCACCGACGCGTTCATGGAGGCGGCCGCGGCCGGCGGCGAATGGAATCTCACCGCGCGCACCGACGGCGCCGTCGTCGACACGGTCAACGCGAAGAAGCTGCTGCGCGAGATCGCCGACGCCGCGTGGCGCTGCGCCGACCCGGGCGTCCAGTACGACACGACGATCAATTCGTGGCACACGCTCCCGAACACGGGCCGGATCAACGCCTCGAACCCGTGCTCGGAGTACATGTCCATCGACGACTCCGCCTGCAACCTCGCCTCGCTCAACCTGATGAAGTTCAGGCGCGAGGACGGCGAGCTCGACGTCGAGGCCTACGAGCACGCGGTCGACGTGATGTTCCTCGCGCAGGAGATCCTCGTCGGCAACTCGTCCTACCCGACGCCGCAGATCGAGGCGAACGCGAAGGCCTACCGCCAGCTCGGGCTCGGCTACGCGAACCTCGGCGCGCTGCTGATGGCGCGCGGGCT
>DATFQE010000274.1:0-12688 GCA_035264445.1 Gaiellaceae bacterium
GTCGAGGAGCTCGGTGAGCTCCGGCGCCCGGCCGCGCTGGTGCGCCCAGCGCTCGCAGGCCTGGGCGGCGCCGTTCGCGAGCCCGTCCGGCAGCCCGAGCGCCGCGCATGTGCGCGCGATCTCCTCCATCTCGTCCTGCCAGCGCCAGGCCTTCGGCCCGGCACGCGGAACCGGGTCGGCGTTGACGCCCTCTCCGGCCAGCGCATCGGCGACGCCGTACGCGCGTGCGATCGCATAGGCCTGCGCGGTCAGCAGCACGCCGATCTTGTTCCAGCCGCCGAAGGCCATCTTCAGCGCGGACGCCGCGCCCACGCCGCCCGGAAGCGGGATCGCGTCGACGTCCGAGCCGTCGAAGAGCCGGGTTACCGCCTCGATGTCCTCGTTCGCCCCCGAGAGGTAGAGGTTGACCCGGGTGCGCGAGATGATCCCGCCGTCCACGAGGCGGAGCCCCGTCTCGGCGGCGATGCGCTCGGTCCGGTCGGGCGAGATCGCGTTCGCCTCGACGTACACGCCTTCGAACCCCTTCGTCGCGACCGAGGTCGCGACCTGCTCCGCGATTCCCGGCGGGCAGACGCTGATGATGAGATCGCTCTCGGCCACGAGCCGCTCGATGGAGCCGACGTCGTGAAAGCCGCCCTGCCGAGCACGAGCCGTCGTCTCGTCGCTACGGCCGTCGCTCGTCCAGAGGACGTCGCCGTCGACGGCCGCGCCGACCGCCGCACCCATCTCGCCGGGGAAGAGCAGCCCGATGCGGGGCGTCACCGAACGCCGAGCAGCTCGGCGGTCCGCTCCGACTCGGGCGTCCCGGGCTCGAGCCGCTCCAGGGCCTTGCTCCAGCAGAACCGGGCCGCTTCGTCGCCCCCGACGTGCTGGTGGACGACACCGAGGTTCACCAGCACCTGGCCTTCGTGATGGCGATCTTCGGTATCGGCGAGCAGCGTGAGCGCGGTGTCGAACTTGTCGATCGCCTCCGCGGGCTTCCCGGCTTTCGCGAGCGCGATGCCCTCCGAGTTCGAGGCGAGCGCCTGCTCGACCCGCGGATCGCGCCGGTTCGCCGTCGGCCACGAGGCGCGGACCGCCTTGCCGGTCCGCTCGATCGCGCCGCTCGCCAGCGAGGGTGTGCCCGACAGCCGTTCCGCCGCGCGAGCCCCGAACGTCTTCACGTGGCGCGAGCCCGACGCGCCGAGCGCGCGCGAAGCCACCACGGTGTGGCTTCCGGCGATCGAGACGACGCGACCGGCGGCGGCGCCACCGGTCTGTAAGCGAGTGCCGAGATCGCGTGCCGCCGAGCCGACGTCGGCGCGAGGAACGCGGAGACCGAGGATCCAGGCGGCTGCGGCGGCGGCCGCGACGAGGATCACGAGGGCGGCGAGCAGGAGCCCGAGCGACGCCATGAAGGCGGCCCAGACGAGCCCGATTCCTCCCAGCACCGCGGCCCTCCGGCCGCGGACGTCGGTCGGCTCACGATCGTAGGATGGTTCCTCGAACGCCATATGAACACCCCCTCGGACGGCGGCCCAGGAGCCTTCGAGGAGACCGCCGTGTTTCCTCCGTCAGCGTATCGAAGCAGCGTCGGGCTCTTGCCCCTCGACGTGCCCGAGGAAACGCGCGACGGCGGGCCTCCGGCTCGGCGGTGCTAGCGTCGGGCCCGGTGTGCTTCGAGCTCGACTCCGCGCCGCCGATTCCCGTCATCTCGGGCGCGGCCGTCGCGCACCGGGACCTCGTCCTCGAGTCGGACGACGGCACGCGTTTCGCGGCCTTCGCCGCCTCTCCTGAAGGCGACGGCGCCACCGGCGTCGTGATCCTGCCCGACGTCCGCGGGCTCTACCGCTTCTACGAGGAGCTCGCCCTACGGTTCGCGGAGCGCGGCTACCACGCGGTCGCGATCGACTACTTCGGCCGCACGGCGGGCGTCGGGAAGCGCGACGACGACTTCGCGTACCGCGATCACGTGGCGCAGACGGAGGCCGAGACGATCCAGCAGGATGTCGCGGCCGCGGCCGCGTGGCTTCGCTCGCCCGACGGTGGGTCATGCGGCGCCGTGTTCACGGTCGGCTTCTGCTTCGGCGGGCGCCATTCGTGGCTGGCCGCAGCGAGCGGGCACGGCCTCGCCGGCGCGGTCGGCTTCTACGGGCGACCAGGCGAGGGCGCGGACGGCTCGCCGGGCCCGGCTCAGCGCGCCGGCGAGCTCGAGGCGCCGATCCTCGGGCTGATGGGCGGTGCGGATCAGGCGATTACCGCCCAGGACGTCGCCGCGTTCGACGCCGCGCTGCAGGAGGCCGGCGTCGAGCACGAGCTCGTCACCTACGAGGGCGCGCCGCACAGCTTCTTCGACCGCAAGCAGGAGGAGTTCGCCGACGCGTCCGACGACGCGTGGCGACGCGTGCTCGAGTTCATCGAACGCCGGCGATGACGACCGACGTCTCGGTCGAGCGCCGCATCGAGCGCCCGCGCGAAGAAGTCGCCGCCTACGCTGCCGACTGGCGCAACGACGAGGAATGGATCGGCGCGCTCGACGAGGTTCGGCTCGTCCAGGAGGAGCCGTTGCAGGTCGCGCGCGTTGCGAGCTTCCTCGGCAAGCGCATCGAATACGTCAACGAGGTCGTCGAGCACGACCCGGGGCGGCGGCTGGTCATGCGCTCGGTCAAGGCGCCGTTCCCGATGACGGTGACCTACGAGTTCGAGGACGCGGGCGAGGGCGGCTCGGTGATGCGGATCCGCGCGCAGGGCGACGCCTCGCGTTTCTACCGCATCGCGGCGCCGCTGCTGTCGCGCGCGGTCAAGCGCGGGCTCGACCGCGACCTGGCGACGCTCAAGGAACGGCTCGAGGCGGGACCTCGAGCGGCAGCCTCTCCGTAGTCCTCGCGTGAACAGGCGCGAGTTCGTGCATGGAGCCGCCGCCGCGACCGTGCTTCTGGCGACCGCGCCTGACGCGTTCGCACGGCATCTCGGCGGAACGCCGGTCGCACTCGTCACGGCCGACACCGAGGGTTACGTCGCCGTCGTCGGGCTCAGAGACGGCCGCATCGTGGAGAGAATCGCGACGCCCGCGGGGCCACGGAGCATCCAGACCGTCGGCCGGACGGCCGTTGTCGCACACACCGAGGGCGGATCGGTCACGCTCGTCGACGGCCTCGATCTCCGGGTTCGCAGGGTGCTACGCGGGTTCGGCGAGCCGCGCTACACGGCCGCCGGCCGGGACGGACGCATCGCATACGTCACCGATTCGAAGCGCGGCGAGGTCGCCGTCGTGGACCTTGCTCGCGACCGGGTCGTGCACCGGACCGACGTCGGCGGGCCTGCGAGGCACGTGACCGCTTTCGCCGACACGTTGTGGACGGCGCTCGGGACGAAGGCGGAGCGGATCGCCGTGCTCGACCTCTCCGAGCCGACGCGGCCGCGACTCGCCGGCCACGTCGCACCGCCGTTCCTCGCGCACGACGTCGGGTTCACGCCACGCGGCGCGCGCGTCTGGGTCAGCTCCGGCGACCGTGGCCGGATCGCCGTGTACGAGGCGGGCTCCCATCGGCGGCTGTTCTCATTCGCGGCGGACGCGCCGCCGCAGCACGTGACGTTTCTCGCCGGCCGCGCCTACGTCACGAGCGGCGACGACGCCACGATGAGGATCCACGCCCTCGACGGCCGCGTCCTGCGGATACGTGCGATTCCGCAGGGCTCGTACAACGTCCAGGAGGGCTGGGGCGTCGTGCTGACGCCCTCGCTCTCGCAGGGGACGCTCTGCGTCGTGGACGCGCGCGGCGCGATGCGGAACCGGCTGCGCGTGGCGCCGTCGTCGCACGATGCCTGTTTCGCGATGGCCCGCTGACGCGCGCCGTTCTACGATCACGATGTGGATGAGCAGCCGCTCTCGGCCCGCGACTTCGGTGCTGCCTTCAAGGGCTTTCTCGAGCAGGCGGTGACGGACGGTCCCGAGGACGACCCGCCCTTCGTCGTCCGCATCCGGGAACACGTCGGCGCCGAGCCGAGCGCGCTGTCGGTCGTCAGCCAGGAGTTCGAGTACACCGACCACGCCAACGTCCAGATCGCGCTCGATGCCCTCCTGAACGCTGACGGCGGAACGCCCGAGATCCTCGGCTTCGCGTCACCCGCTGCCGGCTACATGCCCGTGACCCTGGCGTCGCTGCTCGCGCCGCGAGGCGGCGGGCTCATGGCAGGCCCGAGTGTGGACCTCGGCCCGGTCCAGTACGTGGACGTGGATCTCGGGCCGGGCGGCACCCTGACCTGCCTCCAGTCCGGCCTCGTGCTCGCGCGCCGGGAATCGGGGCCGCTGGTGGTCCTCGTTGCGACCGGAGCGGAGTACGGCCCGCGCGCCGGCAAGGTCGCCGTGGAAGCGCTCGCGCCCGCACGCGAGGACGCCGAACGCTTCCTGGCGGACCTCCGCGGCGAGATCCGACGGCGCAACGTCTTCCGGGGGCGCGTGATCTCCCTCGAGGGCCGTCAGTTCGGTCCTCCGAAGGTGCGCTTCCACGAGCTGCCCGGGATCGAGCGCGACCGGATAGTGCTTCCGGACGGCGTGCTCGAGCGCGTGGAGCGGCACACCGTCGGCTTCTCGCGACATGCGGAGCGGCTTCGCGCCGCCGGTCGGCACCTGCGGCGCGGGCTCCTCTTTCACGGCCCGCCGGGAACAGGCAAGACCCTGACGGCGATGTACGTGGTCGCGTGCATGCCCGAACGGACGACGCTTCTGTTGACGGGTCCGGCGCTCGGCCTCGTGGAGCAGTCGGTCAAGCTCGCGCGAATGCTCGAGCCGTCGCTCGTCGTTCTCGAGGATGTCGATCTCGTCGCGGAAGAGCGAACCGAGCAGTCCACCGGGACGAACGCCGTCCTGTTCGAGCTGCTGAACCAGATGGACGGCCTCGCGGACGACGCGGACGTCATCTTCCTCCTGACCACGAACAGGCCCGACCTGCTGGAGCCCGCGCTGGCGTCCCGGCCCGGCCGCATCGACCAGGCGATCGAGATCCCGCTCCCCGACGCAGCGTGCCGGCGCCGCCTACTCGAGCTCTACGCGCAGGGGCTCACGCTCGATGCCGACCTCGACCGGCTCGTCGAGCGGACCCAGGGGGCAAGCGGTGCGTTCATCCGCGAGCTGCTGCGCAAGGCAGCGCTCTTCGCCGCCGACGAGAGCGAAGAGCTCGTGGTTCGTGACCAGCAGCTCGACGAGGCACTTCACGACCTCGTCGTCGAGGGCGGCAAGCTCACCGAGAGCCTCCTGGGCGGGCCGTCGGCGTGAGGTCGCTCGCCGTGGTTGCCCGCGCGTGTGAAGCACCGCCCGAGGCCGACCTGCGTGCGAACTTTGTCGTCGTCAACATCAACGGCAAGCGGAAGGTCCCTCTCCAGCACGAGGAGCTGACGCGTGGCGCGAAGGCAGGGAAGGCGCGCGCGGGCGCCGGCTACGTCCTGGATGCCCTGAAGGGCCTGCACCGACCCTGAGCGGGACCTGTCCGAAAGGGTCAGTACGGTCCGCGCGATGCGCCTCATCGTCGCCCGCTGCGAGGTCGTCTACTCCGGCCGCCTGAACGCCGTCCTGCCGGAGTCGACGCGGCTGCTGATGCTGAAGTCGGACGGCTCGGTGCTCGTCCACGCCGACAGCGGCGGATACAAGCCTTTGAACTGGATGACGCCGCCGACCGTCGTCGAGGAGGCGGAGGGCACGATCGTCGTCCGAAAACGTGCGGGCAAGACCGAGGACCGGCTCGAGATCCGGATCGCCGAGGTGCTCAGCGAGGCCGAGCACGAGATGGGGGAGGCTGCGGCGCTCGAAAAGGACGGCGTCGAGGACCACCTGCAGGCCGAGCTCGCCGCCCGGCCCGACGTGATCGAGGAGGGGCTGACGCTCGTCCGGCGCGAGTGGCCGACCGACGTCGGGCCCGTCGACCTGATGTGCCGGGACGAGGACGATGCGTGGGTGGCCGTCGAGGTGAAACGCGTGGCGACGCTCGACGCGGTCGAGCAGCTCTGCCGCTACCTCGACTGCATCCGGGTGGATCCGGCGCGCGCGGGCTGCCGCGGCATCCTCGCCGCCCAGAGCTTCAAGCCGCAGGCCTGCGTGCTGGCCGAGTCGCGCGGGATCGCGTGCGTCGAGGTCGACCTCGCGCTCCTGCGCGGCGAGCGCGAGCCCGACCTCACGCTGTTCGCCTGATCGAGTCCCAGTACCACGGGCTCGAATCCCGGGAGAGGGAGAACCGGTGTCCGGCAGCGAAAGAGACGGCGTGACTCAACTCCGTGCGGTCGGCAAGCACGGCACGCAGACCG
The DNA here is from genome assembly GCA_035264445.1 of Gaiellaceae bacterium. Classification (GTDB taxonomy): domain Bacteria; phylum Actinomycetota; class Thermoleophilia; order Gaiellales; family Gaiellaceae; genus DATFQE01. Next base: position 6,277 of record DATFQE010000274.1, read on the forward strand.
TGACGTGCCTCGAATGTGGGACGGCCTATCCGAAGCCGAAGAACGGAAGCACGACCGCCCGCAACCCCGGCTGCCCGAACTGCGGCTACGTCGGGTGGCTCGAAGTCGAGGTGACGGTGAGGATCGCGCGCGGCTAGGACTGGAAGCGGGCGCGCGCCCCGGCGAGCGCGTGCTCGATTCCGCCCGGACCGGGTGCCGAACGGGGCGGTCCGTTCGCCGGCGCCACGAACGTCCCATCTCGCACTGCGCTCGCCACTTCTTCGTGGGCATCGCGGAACGGCGTTCCCCGGCGGACGAGCTCCTCGGCGGCGTCGGTCGCGCGTAGGAGTGGGTCTGCGCACGCCGCAGCGAGTGCGTCCCGGTCGAGCTCGAGCCCGGCGAGGAGGACGCGAAGGGCGGCCAGGGCGCCGCGCGTGTCGCGGCGGGCGGCGGCGACCGGCGTCTTGTCCTCCTGGAGGTCGCGGTTGTAGGCGAGCGGGAGACCCTTGACGACCGCGAGCAGCCCGGTCAGCCGGCCGAGTGCGGTGCCCGCCTTCCCGCGTACGAGCTCGGCGACGTCGGGGTTCAGCTTCTGCGGCATCAACGAGGAGCCGGTTGCGGCCTCCTCGGGCAGGCGCGCGAAGCCGAACTCGCTCGAGACCCAGAGCGTCACCTCCTCACCGATCCGCGAGAGGTGGCCGAAGAGAACGGCGCAGGCGTAGAGGTAGTCGAGCGCGAAGTCGCGGTCCGCGACCGCGTCCAGCGAGTTGGCCAGGACGGGCCCGGGCGGCGGCGGCAGGCCCAACGTCGAGCCTGCAAGCGCCGCCGCGCCGAGCGGCGACGGGCGCGCAGCGTCGGCGGCGAAGCGAAACCGGCCGCGGTCGCGGTCGAGCATCTCGACCCAGGCAAGCAGGTGATGGCCGACCGTCACCGGCTGCGCGCGCTGCAGGTGCGTATAGCCGGGCAGCGGAGTCGTCGCCTCCTGCCCGGCGCGGTCGATCAGCAACCGGGCCAGCGCCTCGATGCCGTCGATCGCCTCGGCGCACGCGTCGGCGACGTAGAGCCGCAGCGCAGCGACGACCTGGTCGTTCCGCGAGCGTCCAGCCTGCAGCTTGCGGCCGGCGTCGCCGAGGCTCCGCTCGATCAGCGTGTGGACGTCCTCGAACCCTGGGTCGTACTCGAGGCTCGAGAGCACACGTTCCGCCTCGTCGAGCTCCTCGGCGTCGAGCAGGCCGGCCGCGTGGAGCCGGCGCGCATGCGCCAGCGTGGCGGCACAGTCGTAGGGGAGGAGCTCCGCATCGTCGGCGGCGAGGAAGCCCTCGACCTCGGGCGCCACCTCGCCCCCGACCCGGCCGGCCCAGAGCGTCACGTGGCCACCGGGGCGCGCTGGAGTCGCGCGAGCAGCTCGGTCTCGAGCGAGGCGAGGCGGATGAAGCCCTCTGCGGCCTCGTGCGGGAACGTCTCGCCCGTCCCGTACGAGGCGAGCTCATGGGAGTACAGCGCCTGCTCGGAGCGCCGCCCGGTGACCACCGCGGACCCGGCCTGCAGCGAGAGCCGCACCTCGCCGGTCACCCGCGCCTGCGTGGCCGCGAAGAAGGCGTCGTAAGCCTCGCGGACGGGGTGGAACCACAGGCCCTCGTAGACCAGATTCGTCCACCGCGGCTCCAGCTCGCGCTTCGCCCGCAGCTCGCCCTTCGTCAGGACGAGCTCCTCGAGCGCGCGGTGCGCCTCGATCAGCGTCAGCGCGGCCGGCGCCTCGTAGAGCTCGCGGCTCTTGATCCCGACCGCCCGGTTCTCGACCATGTCGATCCGGCCGATCCCGTACGGACCGGCCGCCGTGTTGAGCGCGTCGACGAGCTCGTGCAGCGGGAGCTCGTCACCGTCGAGGGCAACGGGGAGGCCGGCCTCGAACGCGACCACGACGTCGGTCGGCGCCGGCGCGTCGAGCGGCGACGCCGTCAGCAGGAACGCGTCCTCGGGCGGCGCCTGCCACGGATCCTCGAGCACCCCGGCCTCGATCGCGCGCCCGAAGAGGTTGTCGTCGATCGAGTACGGCTTCTCGGCGGTCGCCTCGACCGGAATCCCGCGCGCGAGCGCGTAGGCGATCTCCTCGTCTCGTGTCCAGATCCGGTCGCGGAGGGGCGCGATGACGCGCACGCCGGGGTAGTTCGCCTTGAACGCGAGCTCGAAGCGCAGCTGGTCGTTGCCCTTCCCCGTGCAGCCGTGGACGACCGCCTCCGCGCCGAGCTCGACCGCGATCTCGGCGACCGCCTCCGCGATCACCGGGCGCGAGAGCGCCGAGACGAGCGGGTAGCGCCCTTCGTAGAGCGCGTTCGCCAGCAGCGCCTTCGCCACCTGGTCGCTCGCGAAGGGCTCCCTCCGGTCGAGCACGACGACGTCGTGCGCGCCCGCCAGCCGGCCGCGCTCGACGGCGGTCTCGAACTCGGCCTCCTGGCCGACGTCGACCAGCACGGCGACGACCTCGTCGAAGCCGTAGTCCTCTTCGAGCCACGCGATCGCGCAGCTGGTGTCGAGCCCGCCCGAGTAGGCGAGCACGGCGGTTCCGCTCATGTTGCTCCTTCGAGTTGGTGGGACAGTTGCGTCGCGAGCTCGGCGCCCGTGATGCCGTCGCGGGCCGCGATGAAGATCGTGTTCTCGCCGGCGATCGTCCCGGCGACGTCGGCGAGCTGCGCCCGGTCGATCGCCTCCGCGAGCGGACTGGCGAAGCCCGCCGGCGTCTGGACGATCACGAGGTTCCCGGACGCCGTCACGGCGAGCGCCCAGCGGCGCAGGTCGGACGCCAGCTCGTTGAGCCGGTCGAGGTCCGCAGCACCGGGCAGCGCGTACACGAGCCTGCCCCCGGCGTTGCGGACCTTGACGAGACCGAGCTGGGCGATGTCGCGGGAGACCGTGGTCTGGACGACGTCGATGCCGGCCTCGTGGAGTGCGTCGGCGAGCTCGGCCTGCGTCGACAGCTCCCGCTCGCGGACGAGCCGCATGATCGCTCCCTGGCGCTCGAACTTGTCCATCAGGCGAGTACCTCGCCCAGGACTGCCAGGGCCTGCTCGACCTCGGCCGCCCCGATCGTGAGCGGCGGGGTCAGGCGAAGCACGCGCTCGCCGGCCGAGCACACGAGGAGGCCCCGCTCCCTGCAGGCGTCGACGACGTCGGCGGCGGGGCGGTCGACGTCCGCGCCGATCAGCAGGCCGCGCCCGCGCACCTCCGTGACGCCGGAGAGCCCGCGGAGCCCGTCGGCGAGCAGGTCTCCCGTCAGCCGGACGGCCGCGAGGAGGTCCTCGTCGATCGCGTCGCAGACGGCGACCGCCGCCGCGCTCGCCACCGCGTTGCCGCCGAACGTGGAGCCGTGGTCGCCCGGCTCGAACGCGCCGGCCCGCTCGTCGGCGACGAGGAGCGCTCCGATCGGGAGGCCGTTGGCGAGCCCTTTCGCGAGCGTGACCGCATCGGGGACGATGCCGAGCTGCTCGAAGCAGAAGAACGTTCCCGTTCGTCCGACGCCCGTCTGCACCTCGTCGAGCACGAGGAGCGCGCCGAGCTCGTCCGCCACCTCCCGCGCCGAGGCGAGGAACGCCGGCTCGAGCGGGCGGATCCCGCCCTCTCCCTGAACGGGCTCGAGCAGGATGCAGCCCGTGCCGTCATCGGCTGCGGCGGCAAGCGAGTCGGCGTCGTTCGGGTCGGCGAAGCGCACTCCGGGCACGAGGGGCTCGAACGCCCGGCGCTTCGCGGGTTGCCCAGTCGCGGCGAGCGCGCCGAACGTGCGGCCGTGGAAGGAGCCCTCGAGCGCGACGACGCCGGGCTTCCCGGTCGCCTTCCGCGCGTACTTGAGCGCCGCCTCGATCGCCTCGGCGCCGGAGTTGCAGAAGAACGCCTGGGCGCCCCCGAACCGGTCGGAGAGCCGCTCGGCGAGTTCGGCCATGGGCTCCGTCCAGTAGAGGTTCGAAGCGTGCCAAAGGCGGTTCAGCTGACCCTGGGCCGCTGCGAGCGGGGCGGGGTGGAGGTGTCCGAGACCGACGACCGCGATGCCGGCGACGAAGTCGAGGTAGCGCCTGCTCTCGGCGTCGACCAGCCACGCGCCCTCCCCGGAGACGAAGGTCGCGTCCTGTCGCAGATAGGTCGGCAGCACGGCGGCGCCCGGCACGGCCACGGTCATGCGAGCACCGCCGTCTCGCCGATCTCGGCCTGCACGCCCAGCCTCGCGGCCGTCACGGCGGCGCGGAGCTTCGGGACGATGCCGCCTTCGAGCTCGCCGGCCGAGAGCAGGAGGTCGGCCTCCACCGCCTGGATCTCGGGCACGACGGCGCCCTCCCGCAGGAGGCCGGGAACGTCGGTGACGAAAAGCAGTCGCTCGGCGCCGAGCCCGACCGCGAGCGCGGCCGCCGCCTCGTCGGCGTTGACGTTGAGTGGGCCGGCTGCGAGTGGCGCGACGACGGGTATGCGCCCGGCATCGAGCGCGTCCTCGACCGCGGGCGGCCGGCTCGGCAGCGGGTCCCCGACGAGCCCGAGCTCGGGGATCCGCGTCGCCTCGAGCCCGATCTCGTCGCCGATCAGGCCGACTGCGCGCTCTCCGAGCGCCGCACAGAGCGAGCGGTTTGCTTCGACCAGCGCGCGGCGGGCGATCGCGAGCCCCGCCGGCGTCGTCACCCGGCGCCCGCCGACGAACCGGACGGGAACGTCTTGGCGCTGCATCTCGGCCGTGATCTGAGGCCCCGCGCCGTGGACGACGCAGACGTCGGCGTGCTCAGCGAGGGCATGGATCGTCTCGGCGGCGTCCGCCATCACGGCTCCACCGCACTTGACGACGAGGCGGCTCACGATCGGTAGTCCGCGTTGATGGACACGTACTCGTGCGAGAGGTCGGTGGTCAGGTACGTCGCGCGGCCCGTCCCCAGGCCGAGCTCGAGCTCGATCGAGCAGTGCCCGTCGTCGAGCACCGGCTCGGCCGCGCGCGGCCTGCCGCCGTCGAACACCGCCACGCCGTTCAGCGCGAGCCTCGTGCGATCGGGGTCGAGCCGGGCGTAGCCGCCGTTCCACGTTGCGGAGCCCGCGGCGGCCAGGATTCGACCCCAGTTGGCATCGCGTCCGTGCAGCGCGGTCTTCACGAGCGGCGAGGTCGCGATCCGGCCGGCGATGGCCTTGGCCTCGGCCGTGCTGGCGGCGCCCGTCACCGCGACCTCGGCGAGCATGGTGGCGCCCTCGCCGTCGGCCACGATCTGCGCGGCCAGCTCGCGGCAGACATCGCGCAAAGCGGCCTCGAACGCGGCGTCGTCGCGGATGGCCCCGGAGGCGCCGTTGGCGAGCAGCACGACCGTGTCGTTCGTCGAGCACTCGCCGTCGACCGAGATCGCGTTGAAGCTCTCGGCGACCGCGGGAGCCAGGAGCGCTCGTGCCTCGCCCGGCTCGAGCGGGTAGTCGGTCGTGAGGACGGCCAGCATCGTCGCCAGGTTCGGATGGATCATCCCGGAGCCCTTGGCCATTCCCCCCACCGCGAAGCCGGAGCCTTCGGCGAGCGCCTGCTTGGGCCGCGTGTCCGTCGTCATGATCGCTTCCGCGGCGGCGCCGCCCCCTTCGCCCGAGAGCGCGTTCGCGGCGTCGCCGAGACCGGGAAGGACGCGGGCGAGCGGCAAGGGCGAGCCGATCACGCCCGTCGAGAGGACGAGCACCTCCTCCGCGTCGAGCTCCATCAGCCGGGCGGCCTCGGCGGCGGTCGCGCGCGCGTCCAGCTCGCCGCGCATCCCCGTGGCCGCGTTCGCGATCCCGGAGTTGACGACGACCGCCTGCGGTTGCGCGAGCGCGAGGTGCTCCTTCGAGACGACCACGGGCGCCGCCTGCACGCGGTTGACCGTGAACATCGCCGCGCCGGTCGCGGGGACGAGTGAGCGAACGAGAGCCAGGTCGGCCTTTGCCTTGCGGATACCACAGTGGACGCCGCTCGCGACGAACCCGCGCGGAGCAGTCACGCTCATACGAGCACCCCCGAGAGGCGCAGCCCGGCGACCTCGTCGAGCCCGAGCGCGAGGTTGGCGTTCTGGATCGCCTGGCCGGCCGCGCCCTTGCCCAGGTTGTCGAGCGAGCAGACCACGATCGCGCGCCCGGTCGCCGCGTCCTCGAAGAGGCCGACCTCGGCGGCGTCGGTTCCCTGGACGCGGGCGAGCTCCGGCACGACGCCTTCGGGGAGCACGCGCACGCCAGCGGCTCGCCCGTACGCGTCCTCGAGCCGGTCGCGGAGGTCGTCCTCGACGGCCTGGACGTAGCACGTCACGAGCAGGCCGCGGCGAATCGGAAGGAGGTGCGGCACGAAGCAGACCGCGAAGCCGAGCGCCTGCGCGATCTCGGGCGCGTGCTGGTGCGTGCCGACGCGGTACGGGGCCACGTTCTCGAGCACGAACCCGGCATGCGAGCTCGCCTTGAGTCCGCG
>DATFQE010000275.1:0-3396 GCA_035264445.1 Gaiellaceae bacterium
CCGAGGTGCTCGCGGCGGTCAACCACCTGTTCGGCGGTGAGTTCGGGGACGGGTTTCAGCCGCTGGCGGCGTCCGGCGAGTTCCCCGACCCAGTGTTCGGCCACCCCGTCGAGCTGCTCGTCACCGACAAGACCTCATACGCCGAGACGGGCACCCACTGGCGTCGCGCCGAGGCGAAGCACATCGCCCGCCGCGTGCGCGAGCTGGTCGACTCGGGTGCCGCAGCGCCGGGTGAGATCGTCCTGCTCTTCGCCGCCGGCACCGACGCCGAATGGTACGAGGAGGAGCTTCGCCGGCTCGGTTTGCCGACGTATCGCGCGACCGGACGCGGCTACTTCGGGCAGCAGCAGGTCGTCGACCTGCTCTCCTACCTCAGGCTCCTGCACAACCGCTACGACGACCAGGCGCTCGTCAGCGTGCTCGCCTCGCCGTTCGTCGGCCTCTCCAACGACGGGATCGTCCTCCTCCGCCGCGCCGCAAGCCGCCGGCCGCTGTTCTCCGGCCTCGAGCGCGAGATCCCGCCCGATCTGGATGAGCGCGACTCACGGCTCCTACGGGCGTTCAAGCAGCGGTACGAACGGCTCGTGGCGGCGTCGGTGCGTCTCTCGCTGGAGCGGCTCTGCGAGACGATCGTCGCCGAGCACGACTACGACCTCGCGGTGCTGGCGCAGTGGGACGGGAAGCGCCGCTACGCCAACATGCGCAAGCTGGCGCGGCTTGCGCGCTCGTACGAGGAGCTGCGCGGAGCCGACATCGAGGGCTTCGTTCGCTTCGTGCTGCAGCAGGAGGCGGTCGGGGCGAAGGAGCTCGAGGCCGTGGCGGAGGAGGAAGGGGCCGACGCTGTTCGCCTGCTCACGATCCACTCGGCGAAGGGGCTCGAGTTCAAGGTCGTCGTCGTGGCCGACGCGGGTCGCGACCGCGCCGCGCCGGCCTCCGATGAGATTCTGGCGCTGTCCGACGGCCGTTTCGGCTTCCGCGTCGCCGATCCGGTCACGAGCGCCCGAAAGGGAGCGTTCGACTGGGAAGCCGTACGGGCGGAGCGGCGCCGCGAGGACGAGGCCGAGCGGCTGCGCCTCTACTACGTCGCGATGACACGCGCAATCGACCGCCTGATCGTGTCCGGCGCGATCGATCCCCGTCGCGAGGCGGAGCGTACGACCCCGATCGCGTGGGTGCTCGACCGGCTCGACGCGAGCGACGAGCTCTCGGCCGGCACGCCCGTCGAGCTCGAGCGCGGAGAAGCCCGGTTCCTCCTTCGAGTCGACCGGTTCGCGCCCGAGCCGGCGCTCGCGGTCGAGCCGGAGCTCGTAGAAGAGGGCCAACTGGAGCTCTTCGCCGAGCTGCCGACGACGCCGGCGTTCCGCGCCCCGACACTGCCGGCGCTCGAGCCCGTGCCGGCCCCGCCGCTCCACCGCGCCCGCCGGCTCTCGTTCACGGCGCTCGCGCTCTTCGAGCGCTGCTCGTACCGCTACTACGCCGAGCGTGTCGCGGGGATGCGCGAGCGCGATGCCACGGACGGCGTTCCCGGCCTGGAGGGCCTCGGGGCGACCGAGCTCGGCAGCGCGGTGCACGCGCTGCTCGAGCACCTGGACCTGACGGCTCCGCGCATGCCGGCCGACCTCGAGGAGCGCGTGCGCGCGGAATGGCCGGCGGCGACGGACGAGAACCTCGAGCGGATCCGCGAGCACGTCGCCGCCTACTGCGACTCCGAGCTGGCGGCGCGCATCGCGGGGCTTCAGGGCGCGGCAGCCGAGCGGCACTTCACATTCGTGCACGACGGCGTGCTGCTCCACGGGTACCTCGACGTCTTCCATTCCGACGGCGCGCGAGCCGTGGTCGTGGACTACAAAACGAACGTGATCGACGAGCTCGAGCCCGCTGCCGTCGTCGACGCGGACTACCGGCTTCAGCGCCTGGTGTACGCGCTCGCGTGCCTCCGCACCGGCGTCGGCGAGGCAGAGGTCGTCTACCAGTTCCTGGAGCGGCCCGACGAGCCCGTCTCGCAGGTCTTCACGCGAGCCGAGCTGCCCGCGCTCGAGGCCGAGCTGTCCGCCGCGATCGGACGGATCCAGGCCGGCGACTTCCGGCCTAGTCCGAGCGAGTCCGTCTGCGCCGGCTGCCCGGCGCTCGACGTCGTCTGCGCGGGGCCGAGATTGCCGGGCGCGCCGCGGGAGATCTCCGCCGCTGCGCTAGCGTCCGCGTAGCTTGCGGGTCGCTGCGCTGTACGACGTCCACGGGAACCTTCCGGCTCTCGAAGCCGTGCTCGCCGAGGTCGACGCGACCGAGGCGGACCTGGTCGTCGTCGGCGGCGATCTCGTCGCAGGCCCGTATCCCGCCGAATGCCTCGACCTGCTTCGCAGCCTCGAGCGGCGCGTCGAGTTCGTGCGCGGGAACGCCGACCGCGAGGTCGTCGCGGGTGGAGCGGAGGATCGACAGTGGTGCCTCGATCGGCTCGGCCCCGAGCGCGCGTCGTTCGTCTCGGGGTGGCCGCTGACTGTCCGGGAGGAAGTCGAGGGCCTCGGCCGTGTGCTCTTCTGCCATGCGACACCGGACAGCGACGAGGCGCTTCTGACCCCGATCACGCCCGACGACGCCGTGGCCGAGGCCCTCGCCGGCGCCCAGGCCGACGTGGTCGTCTACGGCCACATCCACATCCAGTACGAGCGCGGCGACGCGCCCAGGCTGGTCAATCCGGGCAGCGTCGGCTGGCCGCACGAGGGCAGGCGTGGGGCGTACTGGGCGCTGCTCGGCCCCGACGTGGACTTCCGGCGCACCGAGTACGCCTTCGAGGCCGTGGCCGAGCAGGTGCTCGCCGGCGGGTATCCCAACGCGCAGCACATGGCCGAGACGATCCTCGATCCGCCCACGCCGGAGGAGGCGACCGAGCACTTCGAAAGCCTTCGTGGCGCGTAGCTTCGTCCACGAGGCGCGCAAGCGCGTGGGGCCCAAGCGCGCACGGATCGGCCCCATCGTCGAGCGCCTCGCCGAGGAGCACCCCGACGCGACGATCGCGCTCCGCTTCGGCTCGCCTCTCGAGCTGCTCGTCTCGGTGATGCTCTCGGCGCAGACGACCGACGTGAACGTCAACCGCGTCACCGAGCGCCTGTTCGTCAAGTACCGCCGCCCGGAGGACTACCTCGCCGTCCCCCAGGAGGAGCTCGAGCGCGACATCTTCGCCACGGGGTTCTTCCGTCAGAAGACGAAGTCGTTGCGCGGGACGATGCGAGTCCTGCTCGACGAGTTCGACGGCGACGTACCGCGGCGGATCGACGAGCTGCTGCGGCTCCCCGGCGTCGCGCGGAAGACGGCGAACGTCGTCGCCGCCGAGCTCGGCGACCCACAGGGGATCGTCGTCGACACCCACGTGCGCCGGCTCTCCCAGCGCCTCGGTCTCAC
>DATFQE010000276.1:0-4770 GCA_035264445.1 Gaiellaceae bacterium
CGGGGCCTCATCCTGGTCACCGGCGCCACGGGCTCGGGAAAGACGACGACGCTCGCCGCGATGATCAACCACATCAACTCGACGCGGCGGCAGCACATCGTCACGATCGAGGACCCGATCGAGATCCTCCACGCCGACCGCGCCTGCATCGTCAACCAGCGCGAGGTCGGCCTCGACACGCAGTCGTTCGGCCAGGCGCTCCGTCGGGCCCTGCGTCAGGACCCCGACGTGATCCTGATCGGCGAGCTTCGCGACGCCGAGACCGCCGAGACGGCACTCCAGGCGGCCGAGTCCGGCCACCTCGTGTTCTCGACCATGCACACCATCGACGCCGCCGAAACGCTCGCGCGGATGATCGAGTTCTTTCCCGGGATCAAGCAGCAGCAGATTCGCTCGATCCTCGCCGGCGTCCTGCGCGGAGTCGTCAGCCAGCGGCTCCTGCCGCGGATCGGCGGCGGCCGGGTCGGCGCGTTCGAGGTCATGGTCACGAACGCCCGCATCGCCGACCTGATCCGCGAGAACCGCTCCGAGGACATCTCGGACGCGATCTCCGAGGGCGCGTTCTTCCACATGCAGACCTTCGAGCAGGCGCTGATCGACCTCGTCCTCCGCGGCGACGTCGAGCAGGAGATCGCCGCCAACGCGGCCACCAACCGTCACGACTTCCTCGTCGCGCTCGAGAACGCCGCCAAGCGTCAGCGGGCCGCGAACGCCGAGGCCGAGGCGGAGGCTCAGGCCGAAGCCGACAAGGCCGCTGCCGACAACGGCATCGGCCAGCTCGAGCCCGCCCCGGGCGAAGAGGCGCTCCAGCTGCGCGTCGTGCCGGCCGCCGAGACAGGCTGATGCGGCGTCTCATCGTTCTCGCCGCCGCCGTCGGCGCGCTCGCCGCCGGGAGCGCGCAGGCGGCGACACCGGTGGTCGAGTTCACACTCGCGCCGAACGAGCCGACGGGCCTCCCGAGCGCCGACGTGCCCAACCGGGCCGGGTCGGTCCGGCTGCCGGAGTCGTTCACGACGCCGCCCGCGTTCCGGGAGGTGCTCACCTTCCCCGAGCTCCAGGGTCTCTGGCAGCGGGCGGGCGCGTCGTACGGGATCCCTTGGCAGGTGCTCGCCTCGATCAACCGGATCGAATCCAACTTCGGCCAGAACATGGGCCCGAGCTCCGCGGGCGCCCTCGGCTGGATGCAGTTCATGCCCTCGACCTGGGAACGCTGGGGGATGGACGGCGACGGCGACGGGGTCGCCGACCCGTGGAGCCCGGACGACGCTGTGTTCTCCGCCGCCCGCTACCTCGCGGCCGCGGGCGGCGCGACCGATATCCCCCGTGCGATCTTTGCCTACAACCACGCGCAGTGGTACGTCGACGAGGTGCTCTCCGGCGCGCGTCTGTACGCGGGCGGCGAGGGCATCGTCGGCTTTACGACCGCACAGCCCAGCGCCCAGGTGGGCGGGGCCCAGGCGGCCGTCTCCGACCTGGAGGCGCGACTTACGAAGGCACGTCGCGCCATCGTTCGGTTGGCCCGGCGGGAAGCACGCCTCACGGCGCGCGCCGCACGGATCGACCTGCTCTCGGCACGTCTCGCAACAGAGCGTGACGCGGCGCAGATCGGCTTCGCGCGCGCGGACGCCGACGCGGAGGTCGAGCGCATCGCTTCAGAGCTCGATGGAGCCCGTGACGCGCTCGAACAGGCTCGCGACGGCGCGCTCGCGTCGTCCGTAGCGCCGAGCGTGGCCGGGCTCTCGCCGGCGTTCGCAGGCGAGTACGTCTTTCCGGTCGGCGGCGGCGCGGACACGGTCTCGGTCTCGCACAGCCATCACGATTACCCGGCTGCGGACATCGCCGCGCCGCACGGTGCGCCCGTCTACGCGCTCACCGACGGGTACGTCGTCGACGCGTGGCCGGAGGGAAACGGCAACTGCGGGATCGGCGTCACGCTGAAGGCTGGAGACGGCCGCGACTGGACGTACTGCCACCTCTCGTACCTCGACCCGGCGGTGATCCCGGGCGTCGCGGTCGCCGGCGGGACCGGCGTCGGCCTCGTCGGCTCGACCGGTCACGCGACGGGGCCTCACCTGCACCTCCAGCTGCAGCCGGCGACGAGCTACCCGCAGGACGAGCCGTGGTTCCAGGCCTTTGCCGGCACGTCGTTCACCTGGCAGGACGGGCCGACCCCGGGTAGCGGTCCCGTCTTCGCGGTCGTCGCGGAGCCGCGCGAGATCGCCTTCGCGCGCACGGAGTCTTAACTCCGCCACGCGTTCTGCCGAAAGACCAGGAATGGCGGCGCGTCTCACCCTGTTCGTACCCAGGCTCGTGGTCCTCACGCTGGTCGTTCTGCTCGCAACCACGACGCTCACCTTTGCGGCCGAAAACCGCACGGTCGCCACGGCGAAAAAGCCGGCCGTCGCCCCCGTGAAGACGGGGCCGAAGCTGCTCGTCGTCCCCGACGTCGAGAAGCAGGTCTACGTGTTCGCCAAGGGCACGCTCGAGGAGGCCGGCTTCGCCTGGAAGGTCGTCGGCGGCGTTGCGGGCTATTCCGCCAACCGCGTCGCCGTCCAGTCGCCCGCGCCCGGCACTCGCGTGATCGACACCGGGGCTCCGACGATCGCGCTCTCGCTGAGCCTCAATCCCGGCTACCCGCAGGAGGGCGCGCCCGAGAACGCGTCGCCGTTCCGCGGCACCGCGATCCAGTACGCCGACGCCGCCGTCAATCGCGTGGCCGTCCCGAAGCGCAAGGCGCCCAGGAAGAAGCACGCGCCACGGCCGAAGCCGAAGGTGCGGGTGAAGGCGAAGCCGAAGGTCAGCCCGGCGCCGAAGCCGAAGAAGAAGGGCAAGCGGCCGCCTGCCTTCGTCGTACCGGGCGCGAGGCCCGAGCCGCAGAACGAGCTTCCGCTCCCCGACCGCGCCCGCCTACTCGCCGTCTGGCTCTCGAGCCATCAGACGCCGAGCGACGCCAACGTCCGTCACTGGCTCTACCAGCACGCCTGGGTCGTCGAGGGAGCGCGGCTGGGGTGGTGGCACGGCGCCGAGGCCCTCGAGACGCTCGTCAACGTCGACCGGCGCGTCCAGGCGCTCTGGGGGATCGGCGCGAAGAGCCAGGGCATCGCGCGCGCCACCCTCGACGAGGTCGGCGCGAAGTCGCGATGAGCGAGCGCCTGCGTCGGCTGCGCCGTCTGCTCGTCTCGGAGGGCGGCTACACGCTGATCGAGCTCCTGCAGGTGACCGTGATCCTCGGCGTCGTGCTCGGCGCGATCATGGTGCTCTTCGTCAACGCGACCAACTCCGAGGTCGACATGAACCGCCGCTTCCAGGCCCAGCAAGGGGCTCGGGTGGCGGTCGACCGCATGCGGCGCGAGATGCACTGCGCGAGCGCGATCACCCCCACCGGCGCCGCCGCGTCGATCACGGTCACGCTTCCCGCCCAGTGCCCCGCCGCGGCCGGCGTACAGGTGACCGTCACATACGACACCGCGCTCGTCTCGGCGAACCGCTACCGGCTCCGGCGTAACGGCATCACGATCGCCGACTACGTCACGACGGCGAACGCCTTCGCCTACAGCGCCCCGACACAGCAGAAGCTCGGGCTTCTCCACGTCGACCTGCCGGTGAACGTGAAGGCGTCCGAGGCCCATAAGACGTGGCGCCTGGCATCCGACATCGTGCTCCGGAATACGTCGCGGCTCCCGTGAGTCACTCCGGCGGGGGATGTCAGGACGACGCGCGCGGCCGGACAGTGAGCAGTGCGCCTGCGATGCGGCGCGTTGCCATGCGGCTGACAAGACTCCTGCGGCGGGAAGAGGGATCGGCGCTCCTGATTGCGATGGGCGCCCTGACGGTGCTCGCCATCGTCGGGACGACGCTCACCTACTACACGACCCGGAACGCCGCCAGCGCGAGCTACAGCAAGGAGAACACGCGGGCGTTCTCACTGGCGGAAGCCGGGCTCGCGAATGCGTTCGCGATCCTCAACCTGCCGTCGAACAACGCGCTCGACCCCGACATCCTGAAGGTAAGCGAAGCGACGGCGTCCTCGGCCACATACGAGGGCGGTACCGCGAAGTGGTGGGGCGTTCTCGACCGAGCCAATGCAATCTGGACGGTCACCGGCGTCGGGCTAGAGCAGAACCCGAGCGGCCCGGGCGCCGCTCAGGTGCGGCGAAAGCTCACGGCCAAGGTGCCGATCGTCCCGACGTACACCCAGCCGCTGAACAATCCGGTCTGGAACTACCTGTACTCCGGACGCACGGGCAACGCCTGCGACCAGACGCTGCCGAACAACATCACCGGCGCCTCGCGTATGTACGTCGCCGGCAACCTCTGCCTGAGCCAGAACGTCCAGCTCGCGCAATCGGTGGTGATCGTCGGCGGGAATCTCGACGTCGAGAACAACGCGGTGGTCGGCGCGAGCACGAGCATGAGCACGCGGGTCGAGACGTACGTCGGAGGCAACTGCCGCTACGCGGGAGGCGCATGGGCCGCGTGCGCGGGCAACCAGGACGCGCGGCACGTCTACAGCAAGCTCTCGGATGGGTCGACCGTCGCGGTCAACCACAACCCGCCGGTCGTCACGCCTCCGACGGCCGACTTCGTGACCTGGTACGAGAACGCCATACCCGGCCCGTCCCAGGCCTGCACGACCTCGAGTGGGACGCCGCCCGCGTTCGACAACAACTATCCCGCGCGCGATGCCAGCGTCAGCACGGTCTTCGACCTGACTCCCGCGAGCTCGTACATCTGCCGTGTCGGACCCGGGGCCTCCACGACGCTTTCCTC
>DATFQE010000277.1:0-15347 GCA_035264445.1 Gaiellaceae bacterium
GTGTGCCCGCCCGACTTCCCGGTCTGCGTCTGCGGGCACGAGCCCGAGCTTCGTGCCCTGAACCGCCGGCCGATCCGGCCGAGCAGCCGCGAGACGGCAGCCAATCCGCGCGCCGCGTCGGCGCGTCTGCGCGTGGCGGTAAGGACGTAGCGATGGCGGTCGGCGCGGCTGCGGCAAAACCGCTTCACAAGGCTTCGCGACCCAGGCCGCGCGCTGTCGCGAAGAAGCGTCCGGCGCGCTCGAAGGGCGTCGCCGGCGGCATCGTCTGGATCGCCTTCGTCACCGCGCTGCTCGCCGGAGTCGTCGCGCTCAACGTCGCCGTCCTCCGCCTCAACGTCGAGCTCGACGGCCTCGCGCGCGAAAAGCAGGAGCTGAGGGCGGGCAACAATGAGCTCGCCTCGCGCCTCGCGGGGCTGGAGGCGTCGGGCCGCATCGAGTCGCTCGCCCGCACGGAGCTCGGCCTCGTCCCCGCCGAGCCGGACCAGACGACCTACGTCACGCTCGACCCGGCGGGGCGATGACCGGCCCGCGGCTGGCCAACCGCCGCATACGCCTGCTGCTCGCCGTCTTCGCCGTCGCGTTCGCGGCCATGCTCGGCCGCGCGGTCTGGCTGCAGGCCGTTCAGGCGGGAACGCTCTCCCGGCTCGCTACGGAGCAGCACGACACGAGCGTCACGCTCCCGGCCGGGCGAGGAGCGATCGTCGACCGGAACGGCCTCCAGCTCGCGATCGGACGCGAGGCGACGACCGTCTTCGCGAACCCCCGCCAGGTCGCCGACCCCAAGGCTGCCGCCCTGGCGGCGGGTAAGGATCTGAACCTCGACCCCGAGGAGCTCTACCCGCGGCTCGCCGACCGCTCGCGCGGCTTCGTCTACATCGCGCGGAAGACCGATCCCGAGCGCGCGCGTACGCTCGAGAAGCGCGGCATTACCGGCATCTTCTTCACGTCCGAGGAGCGCCGGACGTATCCGCAGGGGCGCATCGCCTCGCAGGTCGTCGGCTACGCGGGGCTCGACAACAAGGGCCTTGCGGGCCTCGAGCTGCAGCTCGACCGGCCCCTTTCGGGCCGTTCCGGGCACGAGCGCTATGTCCGCGATCCCAGCGGCCGCTCGATCGACGTCGTCGAGTCGCGGCCTGCGCGCGACGGCGACGACGTGATGCTGACCATCGACCACACGATCCAGTCGTATGCCGAGAGCGTCCTCCAGCGGACGGTCACCAACTGGGGCGCGAAGGCGGGCTCCGCGATCGTGCTCGACCCGAGGAACGGCGAGGTCCTCGCGATGGCGACCGTGCCCAGCTTCGACGCGAACCGGTACGGCTACGTCCCGCGCGACCTTCAGCGCAACCGCGCGGTGACTGACACCTACGAGCCCGGCTCGACGTTCAAGGTGGTGACGATCGCGGCCGCGCTGTCGACGAAGGTCGTCGCGCCGTCGACCTCCTTCGTGCTCCCGTACGAGCTCGAGGTCGCCGACCGCAAGATCCACGACTCGCACGAGCGCTCGACGCAGCGGATGACGGTCGCGCAGATCCTCTCGCGCTCTTCGAACGTGGGGACGATCACCGTCGCCGAGATGCTCGGCCAGAACCGACTCGCACGCTGGATCGACCGCTTCGGCTTCGGCCGCAAGACCGGCGTCGACTTCCCGGGCGAGACGCGCGGAATCGTGCTTCCGGTCGAGAAGTGGTCGGGCTCGACGATCGGCAACGTCCCGATCGGCCAGGGCATCGCCGTCACGCCCATCCAGATGGCGGCCGCATACGGCGCGATCGCGAACGGCGGCGTCTGGGAGCGCCCCCATCTCGTCCGTCGCGTTGGCTCGCGACCGACGGGCGGGCGGGACCAGCGCCGGATCACCTCACGCGTCGTGTCCTCCCAGGTCATGGCGATGATGCAGGACGTCGTCAACGAGGCCGGCGGCACGGGCGCCCTGGCGCGGCTCGAGGGCTACAGCGTCGCGGGCAAGACCGGGACGGCCTCCAAGCCCGACCGTGGCGGCTACTCCGACTCGCGCTACGTCGCCTCGTTCGTCGGCGTCGTGCCTGCGAGCGCCCCTCGCCTCGTCGTGCTCGTGTCGATCGACGAGCCGAAGGGCGCCATCTGGGGCGGCGTCGTGGCGGCGCCGGCATTCCAGGAGATCGCGCGTTACGCGCTCCAGTACCTCGAGATCCCACCCGACGACCTCGGCGCCACTCGCTAACCTCGCCGGTCGATGAAGCTGCGCGAGCTCAGTGCGGCGCTCTCGCCCACGGAGGTCGTCGGCGACGACTCCGTGGAGATCGCGGACCTTGCGTACGCGGCCGGCGCCGTGCGCCCGGGCGCGCTCTTCTTCTGCGTCCCCGGCTCGCGCGCCGACGGCCACGACTTCGCCGCCGCTGCCGTCGAGCGCGGAGCGGCAGCGCTCGTGGTCGAGCGCCAGGTTCCGGTCGCCGTCCCGCAGATCGTCGTCGAGGAGACCCGCGCCGCGATGCCCGGCGCGGCGGCCGCGTTCTTCGGCTACCCGACCCGCGAGCTCGAGGTCGCGGGCGTCACCGGGACGACGGGCAAGACGACGACGACGTATCTCCTTTACGCGATCCTGGAGGCCGCGGGCCGCAGGCCGGGGTTGATGGGTACGGTCGAGAGCCGGATCGGCGGTGAGCGGAAACCCGCGGTCCGGACGACACCGGAGGCAATCGACCTCCAGCGGGCGTTCCGCGCGATGCTCGACGCCGGCGACCGCAGCGTTGCCCTCGAGGCGACCTCACACGGCTCCGAGCTCGGCCGGCTCGCGGGGATCCGCTTCGCTGCGCTCGCCTTCACGAACCTGAGCGAGGAGCACCTCGACTTCCACGGGACGATGGAGCGGTACTACGCGGCGAAGCGGCGGCTGTTCGTCGGGCCCGAGCCGCCGCCCGCGGCCGTCAACGTCGGCGACGCCTACGGCCGCGAGCTCGCGGACGAGCTGCGGGCGCTCGGGCGCGCGCCGCTGCTGACCTTCGGCTTCGCGGACGACGCCGAGATCCGGCCCGACGGCCTCGAGCACGGCCGCCTCCGCGCCGGCAGCATCGAGCTCGAGACGCGGCTGCGCGGCCGCTTCAACGTCGAGAACGTGCTGGCCGCCGTGTCGGTCGCTCTGCTGCTCGATGTCGAGGACGAGGCGATCGCCGAGGGGATCGCGCGCGTCGAGGGTGTTCCGGGTCGGTTCGAGACCATCGACGAGGGCCAGCCGTTCACCGTCGTGGTCGACTACTCGCATAAGCCCGGCGCGCTGGAGAACGTCCTGCGGACGGCCCGCGACCTCGCGACCGGGCGGGTGCTCTGCGTCTTCGGCTGCGGCGGCGACCGTGACCGCACGAAGCGGCCGCTCATGGGCCGGATCGCGGCCGACCTGGCCGACGTCGCCATCGTTACCTCGGACAATCCGCGGAGCGAGGACCCCGACGCGATCATCGACGAGGTGGTCGCCGGCGCGCCGGGGCGGCTCGAGGTCGAGCCCGACCGCGCGAAGGCGATCGGGCAGGCGCTGGAAGGTGCGCAGGCGGGCGACGTCGTCGTGATCGCCGGAAAGGGCCATGAGCAGGGGCAGGAGCTCGACGGGCGCGTCGTGCCCTTCGACGACCGCGACGTCGCACGGGAGACGCTTCGCGCGCTGGGGGCGCGCGCGTGATCCCGCTTCCGCTCGCGGAGGTGGAGCCGCTCGGCCGCCTGACCCGCTCCGGCTGGACCGACCAGGCGACCGGCATGCAGGTCGACTCCCGGAAGATCGAGGAGGGCGACCTGTTCGTCGCCGTCGCCGGCGGAGCGGACTTCGCCAAGCACGCCCTCGCGCGCGGTGCGTCTGCGGTGCTCGTCCCGGACGACGAGTTCGGCGCGCTCGCCGCGATCGGCGCCGCCGTCCGCTCGCGGAGCGACGCAAAGGTCGTCGGAATCACGGGCTCCACCGGCAAGACGTCGACGAAGGACATCCTCGCGGCGCTGTGCGCACCGCACGCGAGCGTCGTCGCCGCCGAGGGCGGGCACAACAACGAGATCGGCCTGCCACTCACGCTCGCTGCGATCGAGCCGGACACCGAGCTCGTGATCGCGGAGATGGGCATGCGCGGGCTCGGGCAGATCGCCGAGCTCTGCGAGCTCGCGCGTCCGGACATCGGGATCGTGACGAGCATCGGCCCGGTGCACCTCGAGCTGCTGGGAACCGTCGAGCGGGTCGCCCAGGCGAAGGCGGAGATCTTCGGGGCGCTCCCGCCTCACGGGACGGCGATTGCGCCCGTCGGCGTCGACGAGCTGGCGCCGTACCTCCCGGCCGATGCGAGGCTCTTCGGGCCGGGAGGCGACGCCTCCGTCGAGGACTTCGAGGTCGTCGACGGGCAGTCGAACGTCCGCTTCCAGCTGCGAGGAACGACGCTGGAGCTTCGCTTCAACTTCACCGCGCGCCACCAGGCCGACAACGCGGCCGCGGCCCTGCTCGCCTACGAAGCGTTGGGCCTCCCGCTCGACCGCGCCCAGGAGGGCGCCGACCGGATCGCGTTCTCGCGCTGGCGCGGGGAGGAAACCCCGCTTCCCGGCGAAGGTCTCCTCATCAACGACGCCTACAACGCCAACCCGGTCTCGATGGAGGCTGCCCTGGAGCACCTGACCGCGCGAGCGGGCGGCCGCCGCCGCGTCGCCGTGCTCGGGGACATGGCCGAGCTAGGCCCGGACGCGCGGGCGTACCACCGTCTCGTCGGCGTCGCCGCGGCCGAGAACGCCGACGTGGTGGTCGCCGTCGGCGAGCTGGCCCGCGGCTACCTCGGCGCGGGGGCTGCGGAAGAGCGCCATGCGATATCGGTGGAGGACGCTGTCGCCCTGCTCGACGAGGTCGTGCGGTCGGGAGACGTCGTGCTCGTGAAAGCGTCCCGCAGCGTCGGGCTCGAACGGGTGGCCGAAGCGCTCGCGGCCGCGAAGGTCTAGGACAGGTGCTCCTTGCCGCAATGAGCCCATCGCTTCCGGCGACCGCTGAGCGGCGCGATGCCGCGTCCTCAGTCGCCCCGACGCTGGTAAGCATCGAGGCTCCCTGCGTCCTTGCCTCGCTTGCTCATCGACCCCCGGAAGCGGGGGCACATCACCGCAAGAAGCACTGATGGAGAAGGTCATCGCCGCCGGCCTCTTCGCGATGGTCCTGTCGATCATCGTCGGCCCCAAGTTCATCGAGTTCCTCCGGCGCAACGAGCTCGGTCAGTACATCCGCGAGGAAGGTCCGGTATGGCATCGCACGAAGCAGGGCACGCCGACGATGGGCGGCGTCCTGATCGTCCTCGCCTCATCGCTCCCGTTTCTGATCCTGAGCGAGTACACCTTGTCGGCGCTCACGGTCTTCGCGGTCACGCTCGCCTGCGGGGCGATTGGCTTCCTCGACGACTTCACCAAGGTCAGGCGCCGCCGCTCGCTCGGCCTGCCGGGCCGGTGGAAGCTCCTGCTGCTCGGGGCCATCACCGTCTTCCTCGCCTGGGCCGCCCGCGAGCAGGGGCTCGACACCGACGTCTACCTTCCGGCCCTCGGGCAGGTCGAGCTGTCGTGGCTCTGGTACGTGCTCGTCTTCTTCATCGTCGCGGGTGCGGCCAACGGCGTGAACCTCACCGACGGCCTCGACGGCCTCGCCGCCGGGACCGGGATCATCGCGCTGCTCACCTGCACAGCGCTACCCGTGATCGCATTCATCCGCTCGCGCGGCGACACCGACCTCGACCTCGCAATCCTCGGGGCGGCGTTGATCGGGGGCACGATCGGATTCCTCTGGTACAACGCCTTCCCGGCCGAGGTCTTCATGGGCGACACCGGCTCAATGGCCATCGGCGGCGCGCTGGCCGGCTTCGCGGTGATGACGAAGACCGAGACGCTCTTGCCGCTGATCGGCGGCATCTTCCTGATCGAGGCCCTCTCCGTGATGATCCAGGTCTTCACGTTCAAGTACCTGGGCCGGCGCGTCTTCCTGATGGCGCCCATCCACTACCACTTCGAGATGAAGGCGTGGTCGGAAACGAAGATCATGGTGCGCTTCTGGATCCTGACCGCGATCCTCTGCGGCTCCGCCTTCGCGCTCTACTACCGCTACTACATCTCGTTCCGCGCCTAGTGGAGGGCTTGCCCCGGTCCGCACTCGTCGTCGGGCTCGCCCGGTCGGGGCAGGCCGCGGCGCTTGCGCTGGCCCGACGAGGCGTGCGCGTGGTCGGGATCGACCGCCGCTCCGCGCTCGACGTCGGGAGGCTCGGCGAGGCGGGTGTCGAAGTCCACGTGGGCACCGAGGACGAGGAGCTGGTCGAGGCAATGGAGCTCGTGATCAAGAGCCCGGGGGTACCGGGCGAGGCGCCGCCCATCGCACGGGCGCGCCGCCTCGGCGTGCCGGTCTGGAGCGAGGTGGAGCTCGGTTATCGCCTGCTGCCGGGGGTCGAGATCGTCGCCGTGACCGGGACGAACGGCAAGACGACCACGAGTGAGCTGCTCGGCGTGATCCTCGGCGCGCCGGTCGCCGGGAACGTCGGTCGCGCGCTCAGCGAGCTGGACGGCGTCGTTGCCGCCGGTCGCGTCGTCTGCGAGGTCTCCTCGTTCCAGCTCGAGGACGTGCACGAGTTCCGTCCCCGGGCCGCCGTGCTGCTCAATCTCGAGGCCGACCACCTCGACCGGCACGGGACGTTCGACGCCTATCGCGACGCCAAGCTTCGCGTCTTCGAGAACCAGGTCTCGGGCGAGGTCGCGGTCGTTCCTCGCGGCTTCGGGCCGGTCCCGGGGTCTGCGCGACGAGTGGAGTTCGGCGACTCGGATCCGTTGCCGGCCGAACCGCGCATCCCGGGCGCACACAACCGCGAGAACGCTGCGGCCGCGACCGCGGTTGCCCGCGCACTCGGCGTCCCCGACGACGCGATCGCCCGGGGACTCGCGAGCTTCCCCGGCGTCCCGCACAGGCTCGAGCTCGTCCGGGAGGTGGGAGGCGTGCGCTTCGTGAACGACTCGAAGGCGACGAACGTCGCCGCTGCCCTGCGCGGCCTGGCCGCCTATGCGGAACCGCTCCACCTGATCCTCGGCGGCTCGCTCAAGGGCGAGAGCTTCGCGCCGCTCGCGCGCGGGATCCGCGAGCGCGGCGGCGTGCGCTCGGTCCTGCTGGTCGGCGAGGCCCGCGACGAGCTGGCTGCGGCCCTCGACGCGGAGGGCCTCGGCTACGAGCGGGCGGGCACCCTCGACCGCGCGGTCTCAGCGGCGGTCGGCGCGGCCCGCAACGGCGACGTCGTCCTGCTCTCGCCGGCGTGCGCGAGCTACGACCAGTTCGCGAACTTCGAGGAGCGTGGCGACGAGTTCCGCCGCCTCGTGGCGGCGCTATGACGCGCAACGGCCAGCTCGAGTCGCGGCTGCTGATCCTCGTCACCCTTGCACTCGTCGCCTTCGGGCTCGTGATGGTCTACAGCGCCACTTCGGCGCCGGCGGCGCTCGGCGACGGCGACCCGGGCTACTACCTCAAGAAGCAGGGCGTCTACGCGCTCGCCGGCCTCGTGCTCCTCGTGATCGCCTCGCGGATGCCGTACCGCTCGCTGCGCCACCTGGCGCCGACGCTCGTCGTCGTCAGCCTCGTGCTCCTGCTCGCCGTGCTCGTCGTCGGCGAGACGGTGAACGGCGCGCGCCGCTGGCTGACGTTCGGTCCCGCCGTCTTCCAGCCCTCCGAGCTCGCCAAGGTCTCGCTCGCGATCTGGGCGGCGGCCTACCTTGCGCGTAGGCCGGCGCCGCGGACGCTCGGCGAGCTTGCGAAGCCTCTGGGCCTGCTCGCCCTCGTCTTCTGCGGGCTCGTCCTGATCCAGCCCGACCTCGGGACGGCGATCACGATCATGGTCATGCTCGCCGGCGTCCTGCTGGTGTCGGGGACGCCGCCGGCACTCCTCGGCCTGGCCGGAACCCTCGTCGTAGTCGCCGGCCTCGCGGCGATCTGGCTCGAGCCGTACCGCCGTGCGCGTCTGTTCGTCTTCCTCGACCCGTGGAGCGACCCGCAGAACTCGGGGTTCCAGAGCGTCCAGGCGCTGATCGGCCTCGGCTCCGGCGGCGTCTTCGGCGAGGGGCTCGGCCAGGGGATCTCCAAGGTCTTCTACCTGCCCGAGGCGCACACCGACATGATCTTCGCGATCGTCGGCGAGGAGCTCGGGCTGCTCGGGACGACGCTCGTCATCGGCGCCTTTGCGGTGTTCGCGTACACGGGGATGCGAATCGCACTGCGCTGCAAGGACCCGTTCGGTAAGCGCTTGGCCGCGGCGCTGACGACGCTCGTCTGCGGCCAGGCGGTGATCAACCTGGCGGCGGTGATGGGCGTCGCGCCGCTCACCGGGATCCCGCTCCCGTTCGTGTCCTACGGCGGCTCGAGCCTCGTCGTGCTGCTCGCCTCCGTGGGCGTGCTCCTTAACATCGCGACCGACGATGGCCGCGTACGACGAGCTTCGGTGCCTGATCGCAGCGGGCGGGACCGCGGGACACGTCCTGCCCGCGCTCGCCGTCGCGGAGGCGCTGCGCGCGCGCGGAGCAGCCGTGACGTTCGCCGGGTCGCCGGATCGCGTCGAAGCTCGCCTCGTTCCTGAGGCGGGCTACGAGCTCGACACCTTCCGTGTGACGGGGCTGCCGCGCCGGCCGGGCCTCGCGCAGCTGCGTGCGGTCCTGCTCGCCGGGCGCGCGCCGTTCGCGTGCGCCCGGATCGTCGAGAGGCGGCGGCCCGACGTCGTCCTCGGGGCCGGCGGCTACGTCGCCGGACCGATGGTCGTCGCCGCCCGGCGCAAGCGCGTGCCGGCGGCGCTCACGGAGGCCGATGCGCACCTCGGCCTGGCGAACCGGTTGGCGGCGCCCTTCGCGACCCGGGTGTTCCTCGCGTACGACCTGCCGCGGAGGCAACCGCCGAAGTACCGCGTGACGGGGCGCCCGATCCCGCCGACCTCGCGCCCCTGGGAGCGCGAGGAGGCGCGTCGCCGCTACGACCTTCCGCTCGACCGGCCGGTGCTCGGCATCTTCGGCGCGCTCGCCGGCGCGCATTCACTGAACGAGCTCGCGCTCGAGGCGTTCGCCGCCGCCGGGCCGGCCGTGCTCCACGTCTGCGGCGAGCGCGACTTCGAGGCGCTGAGGCCGCGCGTCCGACGCGACGACTACCGACTGCTTGCGTCCGAGCCGGAGTTCGGGGCGGTGCTCGGCGCGATCGACCTGGCCGTCTCCCGCGCGGGCGGGACGGTCTGGGAGCTCGCTGCTGCGGGCGAGCCCGCGATCCTCGTGCCCTACCCGCACGCGACCGGCGACCACCAGCGCAAGAACGCCGAGTACTTCGCGTGGGGAGGCGGCGCGATCGTCGTCCCGCAGAGCGACCTGGGCACGGTGCCCGAGCTCGCCCGCTCGCTCGTCGCAGACGAACGGCGGCTGGCGGAGATGTCGGCCGCGATGCTCCGGCTCGCGCGTCCCGAGGCCGCCGACGAGATCGCCGAGGAGCTGATCGCGCTTGGCCGCGCCCCTCGAGGGTAGGAAGCTCTGGTTCGCGGGTATCGGTGGCGCCGGCCTCTCGGCGTACGCTGTTCTCGCGCGCGCGTGGGGAGCCGAGGTCGCCGGGTGGGATCCGCACGAGACGCCCTACCTCGACCACGTGCGGGCAGCCGGGATTCCCGTCGAGGTGTCGGAGTCGCCTTCGCCGCCGGACGGGTTCGAGGCGGTCGTCTCGACAGCGTTCGCCGACAGCGTCGCCGGCCGCACGCGGGCCGAGCTGCTCTCGGAGCTCGTCTCGCTGCGCGACTCGATCGTCGTCGCGGGCGCGCACGGAAAGACGACGACGACCGCGATGATCGCGTACGTCCTCGCGCAGCTCGGCCGCGATCCCGCCTTCCTGATCGGCGGCGAGGTGCCGCAGCTCGGCGGCAACGCGGGGATCGGCGACGGGCTCCTCGTGGTCGAGGGCGACGAGTCGGACCGGACGATCGAGTCGCTGCGGCCGCGCGTGGCGGTCGTGCTGAACATCGACCTCGACCACCATTCGACGTTCGCGTCGCGCGCCGAGGTCGAGCAGCTCTTCGACCGGTGGCTGGCTCACGTTCCGGAGGTCGTCCGCGGCGAAGCGCTCGAGCCTGTCGACGTCGAGCTCGGGGTCCCGGGCGAGCACAACCGGCGCAACGCGGCGGCGGCGGTCGACGCGCTCGCACGGGTCGGCGTCGCACGCGGCGACGCCCTTCGCGCGCTGCGGGAGTTCCGGGGCGTAGGGCGGAGGCTCGAGGAGCACGGCGAGGTGGGCGGGGTCAGCCTCGTCGACGACTACGCGCACAACCCGGCCAAGGTGTCGGCCGCTCTCTCCGCCGTGCGCGAACGCCATCCCGAGGGTCGCGTGCTCGTGCTCTTCCAGCCCCACCTGTACAGCCGTACCCGCCACCTCGCGCACGAGCTCGGTACGGCTCTCGCCGACGCCGATGTCGTTGCAGTGACGGACGTCTACGGCGCGAGGGAGGACCGCGTGCCGGGCGTCACCGGCAAGCTCGTCGTGGACGCGCTCGGCGAGCAGCGACCGGGCGCCCGCGTCGGGTGGACGCCGACCGTCGAGCAGGGAGCCTCGTACCTCGCGCGGCGGGCGCGGCCGGGCGACGTCGTCGTCACCGTCGGCGCCGGCGACGTCGACCGGGCGATCCCGTTGCTGCGAGAGAAGCTCGCGTGAGGCTCGAGGAGCGCGTCCCGCTGGCCCGCATGACGACGATCGGGACCGGCGGCCCTGCGCAGTGGCTGGGACGGCCGCAGACGGTCGCGGAGCTCGAGGAGCTGCTGCGTTGGGCGTCCGCGGAGGGGCTGCCGCTGACGACCGTCGGCCTCGGCTCGAATCTCCTCGCCGCGGACGAGGGCGTCGCGGGTCTCGTCCTCCGGCTCGAGGGCGAGCTCGCGGCCGTCGAAACCTCGGGCGAGCTCCTCGCAGCGGGGGGCGGAGCGGCGAACGCCGTCTGCCTCCACCGGGCGAGGTCCGCGGGTCTGGGCGGCTTCGAGTTCGCCTGCGCGATCCCGGGCACGGCGGGCGGCGGGGTGCGCATGAACGCCGGGGCGTACGGCGGCGACTGGAAGGGTGTCCTCGGCCGGGCTCTCGTGACGACCTCTGAAGGCAGCGAGTGGCTGGCCCCCGATCAGCTCGGCCTCGAGTACCGCCGTTCGAGCCTCAGGCGGGATCAGGTGATAGCGGCTGTCGAGTTCCGTCTCACGCCGCGCCCGCCGGACGAGATCAAGGCGCACGTGCGCGAGCTCAACGCCCGGCGCAAGGCGGCTCAGCCCGTCAACCGCCGGACCTTCGGGAGCGTCTTCAAGAACCCCGATCACGAGCTGAGCGCCGGCCGGATACTCGAGGCCGTGGGCCTGAAGGGGCACCGCATCGGCGGAGCGCAGATCTCGCCGCGACACGGCAACTTCATCGAGAACGCCGAAGGCGCCACGACGGCCGACGCGCTGGCCCTCATGGCAGAGGGGCGACGCCGCGCTCACGAGGAGTTCGGCGTCGAGCTGGAGCACGAGGTCGCGTTCGTGGGCCCGATCGAGCTGCCTCCGCTGTAGGAGCCCTCACCGACGCGGCGAAGTGGGCGCGGTGGCGAAGCTCGCCGACGCTGTCGTGCTCCGAGTCCCGCATGGGCGCGGGCACGGGCGTGTGTTCGTCCGCCTCGTCCCGACCTGGCGGTGGCTCGCGATCGCGTTCGGCGTGGTGGTCGCCGTGGGCGGCGGTTACCTCGCGGCCCGCGACAGCGCGATCTTCGCCGTCCAGCGAGTCGAGATCCGCGGCGCGCCGCCCGCGGTCGCCCTGGACGTTCGAGGCGCGTTGCGGCCGCTCGAGGGCGAAAGCCTCCTCCGTGTCGACCTGGGCGCGGTGGGGGATCGCCTCGCTGCGATCCCGTCGGTCCGGGCGGCGCGCTTCGACCGCGCCTTCCCGCACACCCTGCTCGTGACTGTCGCGGCCGAACGGCCGGTGGCGGTTCTTCGCACGCGCGACGAGGCGTGGCTCGTGTCGGCCCGTGGGCGAGTGATCAGGCGGCTCGAGAATCCGCGTCTTTCGAGACTGCCGCGCGTGTGGGCGCCGGCCGCGGTCTCGGCTGCTGCCGGGGACGGGGTCACCGACGGCCCGACGATGGAAGCCGTGCGCGCGCTCGCGGCGGTTGCCGACAGCCGCCTCCCCGCGCGGGTCCGCTACGCGCGGTCGACGGACGAGGGCTTGACGCTGATGCTGATGGCCGGGACGGAGCTCGAGCTGGCGAACGACGACGACCTCGCGCTCAAGCTCGCCGTTGCCAGGACTGTCCTCCTCGCGCTCGATCCCGCCCGGCAGGGCTGGCCCGGGTACGTCGATCTCACCGTCCCGGGCCGTCCGGTCGTCGGCTTCGTATCATCTCAAGTCCAAGGTGAGACTTGAGCGTTAGCGCCCGAAGCCACGTTGACAACGCGTATTCTCCTACGTACCCTGCGGTGCCGTAAGGTCGTACGCTCCAGTACAGCTTGAGGTCTAGGCCACTTGAGATGAGAGAATCGTCGGGCAACTACCTCGCCGTGATCAAGGTCGTCGGAGTCGGCGGCGGCGGCACGAACGCGGTCAGCCGCATGGTCGAGGCCGGCCTCGCGGGCTGCGAGTTCGTCGCGGTCAACACGGACAACCAGGCGCTTCTCATGGCGGACGCCGACGTGAAGCTCCAGATCGGCGCGGACGGGACGAAGGGTCTCGGCGCCGGCGCCGACCCCGCCGTGGGCCAGGCAGCCGCGAAGGAGAGCCGCGACGAGATCAAGGACGCCCTGAAGGGTGCGGACATGGTTTTCGTCACGGCCGGCGAGGGCGGCGGGACCGGAACGGGCGCCGCGCCGATCGTCGCCGAGATCGCCCACGAGCTCGGGGCGCTGACGGTCGGCGTCGTGACGCGGCCGTTCTCGTTCGAGGGCCGCAGGCGCGCCGAGCAGGCGCAGCTCGGGATCCACAACCTCGGTGACCAGGTGGACACGCTGATCGTGATCGAGAACGACCGCCTGCTGCAGGTGGTCGAGAAGAAGACGTCGATCGTCGAGGCCTTCCGGATCGCCGACGACATCCTCCGCCAGGGCGTGCAGGGGATCACCGACCTGATCACCGTCCCCGGGCTCGTCAACGTGGACTTCGCGGACGTGCGGACGATCATGCGCGACGCAGCCGGGTCCGCCCTCATGGGCATCGGCGTCGCGTCCGGCGAGAACCGCGCGGCCGAGGCCGCTCGCAACGCCGTGTCGTCGCCGCTGCTCGAGGCGTCGATCGAGGGCGCGACCGGAATCTTGCTCAACATCACGGGCGGCTCCGACATGGGCCTCTTCGAGGTCAACGAGGCCGCGGAGGTCGTGACCGCCGCCGCTGATCAGAACGCCAACATCATCTTCGGCGCGGTGATCGACGACGCCGCGCAGGACGAGGTGAGGGTGACCGTCGTCGCGACGGGGTTCGGCGCGCCGCGCCGCCGCCGGCCGCGGCCGACCGGCGAGGAGCAGCGCCCGGAGCGCGAGCGCGTCGAGCGCCCCGCCGGCGAGAGCTTCGACGTCCCCCGCGACGTCCTCGACGTGCCTTCGTTTCTGCGAGACGAGTAAAGCCTTCACTAGAGTCGCGGCGATGCCGCAGACCCTGCTGCGCACGCCGGTCTACGACCGCCACGTCGAGGCGGGCGCACGCCTCGTTCCGTTCGCCGGCTGGGAGATGCCCGTCCAGTACGAGGGCGTAATTCCGGAGCACCGGGCGGTGCGCGAGGACAGCGGTGTGTTCGACGTCTCGCACATGGGGGAGATCGAGGTCGAGGGCCCGCGTGCCCACGAGCTGCTCCAGGGTCTGCTCTCGAACGACCTCGATCGCGTCGAGCCCGGCGGCGCGCAGTACACGCTGC
Source organism: Gaiellaceae bacterium (assembly GCA_035264445.1). Lineage (GTDB taxonomy): Bacteria > Actinomycetota > Thermoleophilia > Gaiellales > Gaiellaceae > DATFQE01. The sequence goes on from DATFQE010000277.1 coordinate 13,866, forward strand.
TGACGAACGAGCGCGGCGGGATCGTCGACGACCTGATCGTGTACCGGCTCGACCCGCATCGCTACCTCCTCGTCGTGAACGCCTCGAACCGGGAGGCCGACTTCGAGTGGCTCCGTGAGCGCGAGATCCGCGGCTCGGACGTGCGGGACGTCTCGGACGACTACGCGCTCCTCGCGGTGCAGGGGCCGCGCGCGATCGAGCGACTCGGCGTGTCGGACGCGCCCGCGTTCACCTGGCAAGAAGGCGAGCTCGACGGCGTCGAGGTAATGGTCAACTACACCGGCTACACCGGCGAGCGCGGCGTCGAGCTGATGGCGATGGCCGAGGACGGCGCCGAACTCTGGGACCGCGTCGTCGCCCGCGGCGCGGTGCCCTGCGGCCTGGGTGCGCGCGACACGCTCCGGCTGGAGGCGTGTTTTCCGCTGCACGGCAACGACATCACGCCCGAGACGGACCCGATCTCGGCCGGCCTCGGCTGGACCTGCGCGCTCGACAAGGAGTTCACGGGCGTCGCGGAGCTGCGGGCGATCAAGGAGCGCGGCTCGGAGCGCCGGCTCGCGCCGTTCGTCATGGACGAGAAGGCGATCCCGCGACAGGGGATGCCGATCGTCGAGGGAGGCGAAGTGACCTCGGGGACCCACTCGCCGATGCTGGGAATCGGGATCGGGATGGGCTATGTCTCGACCGAGCGCTCGCAGCCCGGCTCCGAGCTCTCGATCGACGTGCGCGGCACCCCGCGACGCGGCCACGTGGTCAGCAAGCCCATCTACAAGCGAGAGGAGGCCTGACCGAGTGGCAGCGGCGGAGAGCTACCCCGACGAGCTGCGGTACCACGAGCAGCACGACTGGGCCCGGATCGAGGACGGCGAGGCGACGCTCGGAATCACCTGGTTCGCGCAGGACGCGCTCGGCGAGCTCGTCCACTTCGAGGCGCCCGAGGACGGTGCGACCGTGACGAAGGACCAGAGCTACGGCGAGGTCGAGTCCGTCAAGGCGGTCTCGGACGTGATCGCTCCGCTTTCCGGCGAGATCGTCGCCGTCAACGCCAAGGTCGTCGACGAGCCCGAGACGGTCAACGAGGAGCCGTACGGCGAGGGCTGGCTGATCAGGATCCGCCTGAGCGACCCGTCCGAGGTCGAGGCCTTGCTCGACGTGGACGCGTATCGCGCGTTCCTTGCGGAGCAGTAGGCGGGCGCGCGTGGGGTACCTCTCGCTCACGGAAGCCGATCGCGAGGCGATGCTGGCCGCGATCGGTGTCGCCTCGGTCGACGAGCTCTTCCAGGACATCCCCGAAGGCGTCCGCTTCCAGGGCCGGCTCGCCCTCGAGCCACCGCTCTCCGAGCAGGAGCTGGTCTCGCACCTGACCGACCTGGCGGAGCGGAACGTCCCGGCCGGTGAGGAGCTGTCGTTTCTCGGCGCGGGGATCTACGACCACTACGTTCCCGCGGTCGTCGACTCCGTCCTCGCGCAGGGGCAGCTGCT
>DATFQE010000278.1:0-10647 GCA_035264445.1 Gaiellaceae bacterium
CAGCCGACGCGCTGACGTTGACGACCCGATCTCCGAGCGCCAACCCGGGCCTCACGGCAGCCTGCGAGACAATGAAGGTCGCGGTCGTGCTCGACGAGTCCTACTCGATCGAGGAGGCCGGGGCGACGCAGAAGGTCAGAGACGCGACGCGGGCGCTCGCCCAAGGTCTGGTCGGCACCGGAGCGAGCATGGCCGTGTTCAAGTTCAACACGACCGCGAGCAGCTCGTTCATCGCGCCCTATCAACAGGTCACGTCGGGGTTCATCAACGGCGCGCTGGCGACCTACCTCGACAACTATCAACCCACGATCTTCAGCCCGTACACGAACTGGGATTCGGGGCTGGCCAAGGTCCAGACCGAGACGCAGGCGAACGAGCCGCATCTCGTCGTCCTCCTGACCGACGGCAACCCGAATCGCCTCGCCAACGGAGCGACGGCGTACCAGGAGGGCTACTACACGCCGGTGAACGCGGCGGTGGGGATGGCCGAGACGCTGAAGCAGCGATCGCACATGTTCGTCGTGGGCGTCGGCGCCGGGGTGACGGATCCGTTGAGCGCTCTGCGGATCGAGTCGATCTCGGGCACTCGCAGCTTCCCCACCTACCCGATCTCGGTCGCCGACTACACCCTCGTGACCGACTTCGACCAGCTCGAGGACGCGCTGCGGGAGCTTGCCTCGAACCTCTGCAACGTCACCGTCACCGTCCGAAAGGAAACAGACGCGCAGGAACGCGACGTGTGGACCTCGCAGACCGGCTGGCCGTTCAGCGGGCGCGTCCAGGTCCAGGGGCCGACGCCGTTCGCGTACAGATGGTTCGAGCCGAATGCGGTCGACGTCGTCGACAGCAGCACCGCGACGCAGTCCGGCGTTACGGGGCCCGACGAAGAGCTGCGCTTCGTCTGGCGACCGACGTCGTCCGCGGCGCTGAGCGACATCACGATCTCAGAGAGCGTTCCGGCGACGCTTGCGGCGCACTCGGTCAGCTGCCAGTCGGGCGTGACTGTCATCGACAGCGAGGACCCGGCCACCGTCACGTCCTTCACGATCAGGGGGCTGAAGGTCCGGGACAGCGTCAGCTGCGTCGTCCGCAACCGGGTCAGGCGGTCCACGGTCAGGGTGCTGAAGGAGTGGGACGGCCCGCCGGCGACGGCGACGCTCTTCGTCGACGCGACGGGCGCCGCGCCGTTCGACGCCTCGACCGCCGCGACAGCCGACGGCGACAGCGCTTCCTTCGACTATCCCCTCTCGACCGGCGTCGCCGTCGGCGAGACATCGATTCCGGCGGGGTACTCGGCCACGATCGCCTGTGGCGTCGGCGCCCCACGCCCGTATGCAGGCGGCCCGTTCGTAGTCACGTCGCCCGGCGTCGACGGCGGCACCGTCACCTGCACGATCACGAACAGGCAACGGACCTCGACCGTCCGAGTCGTGAAGGGCTGGCTGGGCGCGCCCGGCTCCGCCACGATCTTCGTGGACGCCGACGGCGCCGCCCCGTACGACGCCTCCAGCGTCTCGGCGACGACCGGCACGACTGCCTCCTTCACCTACCCCGTGTCGACGCCGGTCACGCTCGGCGAGACCGCCGTCCCGGAGGAATACGCCGCCACGATCGCGTGCGGCGAGGGAGGCCCGCAGCCGTACTCGGGCGGCCCGTTTCCGGTCACGTCGCCCTCGGCCGACGGTGGCTCACTGACCTGCTTGATCACGAACACGCAACTGGAGTCGACCGTGCGAGTGGTCAAGAACTGGGCCGGGGCGCCGGCTACCGCGACGATCTTCGTCGACGCCGACGGCGCGGCTCCCTTCGACGCCCAGACCGCCGCGTCCGCCGACGGCGACACCGCGTCGTTCGAGTACCCGGTCTCCACCCCGGTCACCGTCGGCGAACTCGCGGTCCCGCTCGGCTACGCGGCCACGATCCAGTGCGGGGGCGGACCTGCCCAGCCGTACTCGGGCGGCCCCTTCGCCGTCACCTCCCCGGCGACGGCCGGCGAGACGCTGACGTGCACGATCAACGACACGGCGATTCCGCCTCCGCCCGAGTCGACTGTCCGCGTGATCAAGGACTGGGCGGGCGCGCGCGGCTCGACCACGATCTACGTGGACGCGGACGGAGCGGCTCCCTACGACGCGTCGACCGTTGCGACCGCGAGCGGCGACAGCGCGTCGTTCGACTACGTCACGGGAAGCGCCGTGAGGGTAGGCGAGACCGCGATCCCCGCCGGGTACTCAGCCACGATCGCCTGCGCGGGCTCGGCTCTGCAGCCGTATTCGGGCGGCCCGTTCCCGGTCACGGCGCCGACCACGGCCGACACGACGCTCACCTGCACGATCACGAACACGCAGCTGTCCGCGAAGGTGCGCGTGGTGAAGCAGTGGGTCGGCGCGGCCGCGAGCGCGACGGTGTTCGTCGATGCGGACGGCACCGCGCCCTACGACGCCTCGACGGTCGCCTCGGCGAGCGGCGAGGGCGCGTCCTTCACGTATCCGCTGTCAGCACCGGTCACCGTCGGCGAGAGCTCGGTTCCCGCGGGATACCGCGCCTCCATAGCCTGCGGCCCGGGAGCCCCGGCGCCGTACGGCGGCGGCGCGTTCGGTGTCACCGCCCCGTCGGTAGCCGAGACGACCCTCACGTGCACGATCACAAACACCCAGCAGCGGTCCACCGTTCGTGTGGTCAAGGACTGGGCCGGGACGCCGTCCACCGCGACCGTCTTCGTGGACGCCGACGGTGCCGCCCCGTACGAGGCGTCTCGAGCGGCTACCGCCACCGGGCACAACGCCTCCTTCAGCTATCCGCTCGCGATGCCGGTGACGGTCGGCGAGATCGCAGTCCCGCCTGGGTACTCCGCGTCGATCGCGTGCGGCACCGGAGCCCCGCAGCCGTACACGGGCGGTGCGTTCGCGGTCGCGTCGCCCGCGGCCGACGGCGCGACGCTCACCTGCACGATCACGAACACGCCGCACGCGACCGTGCGGGTGGTCAAGAACTGGGTCGGCCGGGCGAGCGCGACGGAGATCTTCGTCGACGACGCCGGCCGCCAACCGTTCGATGCCGCAACGACGGCCGAGACGGACGGCGACAGCGTCTCGTTCGACTACCCACCGTCCGCCGACGTCACGCTCGGCGAGGTCGCGGTGCCGGCGGGCTACTCGGCCTTCGTCAACTGCGGGAACGGAATCCGGACGCTGCGTCGCTACGCAGGCGGCGGCTATGGCGTGACGGCTCCTGTCACCGCGCGCGGCGTCGTCACCTGCACCGTCTCGAACGCCGTGCAATTCGTTCCGCGCGGTCGGCTCGTGATCGTCAAGACGGCGAATCGGCGGTCCTTGCGCACGCCCGGACGCGCCAGCTTCACAGTGACGGCGCGGAATCCGGGCCCTGGAACGGTGCGGAACGCGCGGGTCTGCGACCGGCTGCCGAAGGGCGTCAGCCTGATCAGCGCGAGCGGATCACGCCGCGCCGGCGGCTCGGTTTGCTGGTCGATCGCGCGACTGCCGAGAGGAGCGGCCAAGACGTATCGCGTCCTTGTCGGCGTGCCCCGCGTGACCGCGCGTCGCATGCTTGCGAACGTCGCCTACGTCAGCGGAGCGAACAGCCTCACGTGCCGCAGCCGTCCGCTGGCCACGCGCGCCCAGCGCAGGTTGTGCAGCGACGTGGCCGCCGTCGTCTTGCTCCCCGCCGCTCGGAAGCTCCCGCCGGTCGCCTCCCGCGTCCGGTTCACGGGCTAGCTCGCTATCGTCCCTCGGGATGGCGGTCGCCACGCAACGCGAGTACGGGCTGTTCATCGGCGGCGCCCTCGTCGAGCCGGCTTCGGGCGAGATCCGCGAGCTGACGGAGCCCGCGACCGGCGAACCGCTCGCGCGGGTGGCCATCGCGGGCGAGGCGGACGTCGACCGCGCGGTGGAGGCAGCGGGCACCGCGCTCGCCGGGCCGTGGGCGAAGACGCCGCCGACCGAGCGGTCGCGCCTGCTGCACGCGCTCTCGGACGCGATCGTCGCGAACCGCAAGGAGCTCGCCGACCTCGAGACGAGGAACGTCGGCAAGGCGGTCTCGTCGGTGAAGGCGGAGATCGCGCAGGCGACGGAGAACTTCCGTTTCTACGCCTCTGCCATCGCCTCGATCGCCGGCCGCTCGAACCCGATCGGTGGGTCGCTCCTCTTCTACACGCTCAAGGAGCCCGTCGGAGTCGCCGCCCAGATCGTCCCCTGGAACTACCCGCTCACGATGGCGACCTGGAAGCTGGCGCCGGCGCTCGCCGCCGGCTGCACGGTCGTCCTGAAACCGGATCCGGCGACGCCTCTGACGGCGCTCCGTCTGGCCGAGCTCGCGACCGAGGTCGGGTTCCCCGAAGGTGTCGTCAACATCGTCCCGGGCGACGGCCCGTCCACAGGCGCGTACCTCGTCCGCCACCCCGGCGTCGACAAGGTCGCGTTCACCGGCTCCACCAAGACGGGTGCCGAGATCATGCGGCTCGCGGGCGACCCGCTGAAGCGCGTCACGCTCGAGCTCGGAGGCAAGAGCCCGAACATCGTCTTCGCCGACGCCGACCTCGACGACGCGATTCCGAGCGCGGCATGGTCGATCTACTACGCGGCCGGCCAGAGCTGCGAGGCGCGGTCGCGGCTGCTCGTCGAGAGGTCGATCTACGACGACTTCGTGGCGAAGTTCACCGAGAAGGCCGGCTCGCTCAGGGTCGGTGACCCGCTCGACCCGGAGACGCAGATGGGCTCCCTGATCTCGAGCGCGCATCGTGAGCGGGTGCACGGCTTCGTCGAGCAAGGTCGCGAGGAGGGTGCCGAGGTCGTCGCGGGCGGGGAGCCCGCCGACGGGCCGGGAGCGTTCTATCCGCCGACCGTCCTCGCGGGCGTCGAGAGCGGGATGACCGTCGCGCAGGAGGAGATCTTCGGCCCCGTCGTCACGGCGATTCCGTTCGAAGACGAGAAGGACGCCGTCCGGATCGCGAACGACTCGAAGTACGGGCTCTATGCCACCGTCTGGACCGGCGACCCCGCCCGCGGCCACCGGATGGCGCGGCAGATCAAGTCGGGCACCGTCGGGATCAACATGCCCTACACGGCGTTCCCCGGGATCCCGTTCGGGGGCTACAAGCAGTCCGGCTTCGGCCGCGAGCTCGGGATCGAGACGCTCGAGCTCTACCTCGAGACGAAGAGCGTCCTCCTCTCGACCGGCGCGCGCGCGTACAACCCGTTCGGCCTCTAGCGGCCGTGGCCGAGGTTCTGCTCTTCCATCATGCGCAGGGCTTGACGCCCGGGGTCTCGTCCTTCGCGGATGAGCTACGCGCAGGAGGGCACGTCGTCCATACGCCCGATCTGTACGACGGCAACATCTTCGACGACCTCGACGAGGGCGTCGGCTATGCCCGGGAGGTCGGCTTCGGCACCATTCTCGAGCGCGGCCAGGCTGCCGCCGAGGGCCTGCCGAACGAGCTCGTCTACCTCGGTTTCTCGCTCGGGGCGATGCCGGCGCAGATGCTCGCCCAGACGAGGGCCGGGGCGAACGGAGCCGTGCTCTTCCACAGCGCGATCCCGCCCTCCGAGTTCGGCGGCGACTGGCCGGTCGGCCTCCCGCTGCAGATCCACATCATGGAAGGCGACGAGTGGGCCGACGAGGACCTGCCGGTCGCGCGCAGCCTCGACGAATCGGTCGAGAGCGCCGAGCTCTTCGTCTACCCGGGCGACCAGCACCTGTTCGCCGACAACAGCCTTCCCGCCTACGACGCCGACGCCGCGACGCTGGCCAGGCAGCGGGTGCTGAGCCTCCTCGCCCTGGTCTAGGCGAGCTCGCGACGCAGCACCGACGCGACGGCCGTGAGAGCGGCCCGGGTCTCGTCGAGCGAGGGCTCGCGGGTCGTCAGCCGCTGGAGCCCCAGCCCGGGGAGCAGCAACGGACGGAGGAGCCGTCGGCCGGAGACCTGGATCGCCTGCCAGAGCTCCATCGTCAGGGCCAGCGACAGCAGCGTGACCAGGAGCGGGGTGTAGAGCGCCGGGGCGAGCGGCCAGGCGCGCTCGGCCACGAACGTCACCGGCAGGACGAGCGCCGCGAAGTTCGTTCCGCAGCGGGTCGAGAAGCGCGACGGCCGCGCCGCTCCCTCCCACGTGGCCGTGAGCCGCCTGGTCTCCGCGGCCGCGATCGCACGGTGCTCGGCTCCATGGAGCCTGAGCGTGCGCCCGCGCAGGAGCCAGAGCACAAGCCCCACGGTCAGTAAGAGGCCCGCGGGGACGCGCGCCTCCTCGGGCAGCAGGAAGAAGAGGAACGGGGCGAGGAGAGCCAGTGCGAGTAGCGCGCGCTCGCGCGGCCGGGTGACGCCGCGACGACGGAACACCGGCGACATGGCCGCCGCCAACTTCGCAAGCCCGCGGACGAGCGGGACCTTGCGGAGCATCGCCGGCCGCGCCGCCATCGCGCCCTCGCGCAACGAGCCGTCGACGCCGGCGAACGCCCAGTAGCGCTCGCTGACGATGACGACGCCGTTCGGGCGCGCCATCCCACCCATCGTTGGCAGGCGTGCCGCCGAGTCCGCGCGCGCGAGGATCTGCCGGGTTGCGAGCATCCACCCAGCTTGTCGGAAAACGAGGCCGCCCGGCAATGGGCCGGGCGGCCTATTTCACAAAGAGTTAACGCCCAGTCGCTCTACCAGTACCCGCGCGAGAAGAAGCCGAGCAGCGCGAGCACGAGGATCACGATCAGAAGAATCCACAGAATGCTCACCGTTGCACCCCCTTTCGCTCTTCCGTTCCTACCCAACGCCGACAGGGGTGAAACAGATACGCCGTCGGGGTAAAGCGGTCTCGTGCGCTTCTATCCGCAGCTTCCGGGCCAGCGGATCGGCACGATCTCGCGCGACCTGCTGATCGTCGCGCTTCTGCTCCTGTTCGCGCTCTTCGGGAAGGCCGTCCACGACGCCGTCGACGCGCTCGCCGTGCTCGGCGAAGGCGTGCGGAGCGGCGGCGAGTCCGTCCGAAGCGGCTTCGAGTCGGCTGCCGACGCCGTCGACGGAACGCCGATCGTGGGCGGCGAGATCGCCGACGGGCTGCGCGACGCCGGCGAGGCGTCCGGGGGGAACGTCGCCGAGCTCGGCCAGTCCGGCGAGGACAAGGTGCACTACCTCGCCAACCTGCTCGGCTTCGTGACGTTCGCCGCGCCTGCCGCGTTGCTGCTGCTGTGGATGATCCCGCCGCGGATCCGCCAGATCAGGCAGCTGACGGCGGCGTCGCGCGTGCTGCGTGAGCCGGCCGGGGAGCGCCGCCGCCTGCTGGCCATGCGCGCGGCGTTCGCGCTGCCCTATAGCCAGCTGCTGCGCTACACAAAGGATCCGATCGGCGACCTTGCGGCGGATCGATACGAGCCGCTCGTGGAGGCCGTGCTCGAGGACGCGGGCCTCAGGCCGTCGAAGATGAGGTAGGACCTCCTGATGCAGCTCGCGGAGCGCCTCGACGAGGTCTACCGGATCGGCGGCGGTGTCGGCGCCAACCGGGTCGGCGGCACTCCGGAAGAGGACGAGGCGTGCGGTCTCGTCGCGGGCTGGATGGAGGACGCTGGGTTGGAGGTCGAGCGCGACGAGCGCGGCAACGTGATCGGACGGCTGCAAGGCGAGCAGCCCGAGCTGCCGGAGGTCTGGACGGGGTCGCATCTCGACTCGGTCCCCGAGGGCGGGAAGTTCGACGGCCCGCTCGGAGTGCTCGCAGGGCTCGAAGCCGTCACTGCGGTCGGTCGTTCGCAGCGGACGCTCGGCGCGGTCGTCTTCCGCGACGAGGAGACCGGGTGCCACGGCAGCCGCTGGCGGGTCGATCACGGCTCGCTGCCGGGCTCGTACGTCGAGCTCCACATCGAGCAGGGGCCGCGACTCGAGCGCGCCGGTGCGCCGCTCGGCGTCGTCACCGGGATCGTCTCCTACGCCCGCCGCAGCGTCCGCTTCACCGGGGCGGCCGGCCACGCGGGCACCAAGCCGATGGACGTTCGCGACGACGCTCTCTGCAAGGCGGCCGAATACGTCTTGCGCGTCCGCGACGCCGCAGCCGCGATCGACGGGGCCGTCGGCACCGTGGGCGTGCTCGAGGTCGAGCCGGGCGCGGTCAACGTGATCCCCGGCGCCGTGAACCTGACCGTCGACGCCCGCGCACCGGACGCCGCCCGCCTCGGCCGCCTGCTCTCCGACCTCGACGTCGATCCCGAGCCGGTCGTCGCTGCAGCGCCGATGGCCGAGTCGGTGCGGCACGTGCTGCGCGAGGAGGTCGAGCGCCTCGGGTTGCCCGTGGTCGAGCTGCCGTCCGGCGCCGGCCACGACGCCGGCGTCCTGGCGACGGCGGGGGTCGAGACCGGGATGCTGTTCGTGCGCAGCCTCAACGAGGGCGTCAGCCACTCGCCCGACGAACACTCGAGCGGCGAGGACATCACGCTCGCGGTCGACGTACTGACCGCGACCCTGAAGCGGCTCAGCTCTCCCGAAAGCTGATCGCCTGCGCGCCCTCCCAGAGCGTCAGGCGGCCGAGCTCCTTGAGGTTCTCGGCGCCCTCGACGAGGGTGGCGAAGTGGTTCGCCCACAGCTCGCCGGCCTTGCTCTTGAAGTGGCAGTACCCGTACGGGAACAGGAGCTCGGTCTCGCTTTCGCCGCCCGGGTAGAGCGCGAGCTCGCCGGGGTGCGGGTACGACGTGGCGTTCTCGGGGCCGATTCCGAGATCACGATCGCCCCAGGGGATCCAGTTCGACTCTCCGCTCCAGCGGCAGTGGATGATCCGGTCCTCGAGCGGGAGGATCGTCTTGAAGGCGGCGACGGTGCTCGGCGCGAGCTCGTCCTCCCAGCGCGCGACGAACCGGAAGCCGGCGGCCTCGATCTCCAGCACGCGGCAGAACCTACTCCACGCTGGCGATCCAGGCGCCGAGCGCCTGGCGCTCCCGGTCGGTCATCCCGGTCACGTTGCCGAGGGGCATCGCCGTCGAGTCGACGGCCTGCGCCTTGATCTGAGCCGCTCGTGCCCTGATCTGCTCGGTCGTGTCGAGCATGACGCCGGCGGGCGCGGAACGGAACCGGTCGTTGGTCGGGTTGGCCGAGTGGCATGTGACGCAGCGGCGCTCGACGATCGCCGTCGCCTGCGCCGCCGTCACCCGTTCGCCGGCTGAGCTCTTGGGCTCGTCCGGCTCGATCGCCACCGCGATCGCCACGGTCGCCGCCGCCGCGGCTGCGGGAATCCACAGGACGGTCCGGCCCCGCCGCCGCAGGACGAAGAAGTGCCGCACCCAGGCGCCGATCAGCATCAGCGCCACGAGGACGAGCCACGCGTGCGCGTCGCCGTACAGGAATGGGAAGTGGTTCGAGATCATGGTCAGCACCACGGGCAGCGCGAGGTACGTGTTGTGCACCGACCGCCGCTTGGCCTCGACGCCCATTTCGATCCGCGGCGGCCGCTGCTGTTCCTTGGCGCGGATCAGCTCCCAGTGGGCCGGGATGATCACGAGCAGGACGCTCGCAACCATGATCGTGCCGAGCATCGCGCCGACCTGGATGAAGGCGCCGCGGCCGCTGAAGAGCTCGGTTGCTGCCCACGCAGCCAGCGCCGTCAGCCCGACCCCTGCCACGCCGACGACGAGATCGCTCTCGACCGCGCGGCAGAGCAGGTCGTAGACCACCCACGCGAGCACCAGCCCCGAGAGAGAGATGGCGATCGCGGCCCCCTTGGACAGGTCCGCGACCGACGGGTCGATCAGGTACGTCTCGGCGTTGAAGTAGTAGAGGACGACGAGGAGCGAGAAGCCGGAGATCCACGTCCAGTAGGCCTCCCACTTGAACCAGTGGAGCGGCTCGGGGAGGCGCGCCGGCGACGTGAGGTACTTCTGGACGTGGTAGAAGCCACCGCCGTGCACGGACCAGAGCTCGCCGTGCACGCCCTTCGCGGCGTCGCCCGGCTCGCGCGGCCGCTCGAGCGACGTGTCGAGGAAGACGAAGTAGATCGAAGCGCCGATCCACGCGATGCCGGCGATCACGTGCGTCCACCGGATGACGAGGTTCAGCCAGTCGGTGAGGTAGGCGTCGAGACCGAGGATCATCCACGCCGCCAGCGGTCCTGGGCGATCGCGACCAGTTCTGCGAGGGCGGTGTCGAGCTCCTGCTCGGTCGGGTTGTCGATCCGCGAGCGCAGCACCTCGAGGATCTCGGCCTTCGGCCGGCGGTCGACGAACACGACGAACCGGAAGCCGTGCCGCTCCTCGTACTCGCGATTGAGGCGCTCGAGCTCGGCGAGCACCTCGGGGTCGGCGTCGGCGCCCTGCTCGGCCGCCGAGCGGGCGGAGAGCTTCTTCGCGCCGATAGCAGGGTGCGCGTCGAGGACCTCGAGCCGCTCGCTCGGGGTCAGGTCTTGCATTGCCACACGACGCGCCTGCCCGAGGGGATCTTCGAGCTCCGCGAGCAGCTCCACGAGTCGGGTGCGCCCTTCGAAGAGCTCCGCGAGCTCGTCGACGCTCAGCTGCCGCGGTAGCTCGCGCACGAGAAGGGCGAGACGAGCAGAGGCACGTGATAGTGGCCGTCCTCGAGCTCGACCTCCAGCTCGACACGGCGGAAGAACGGTGACGGCGGGTGGAAGACGAGCGTGTAGGCGCCTGCCTCGAGGTCGCGGGCGAGCTCGCTGA
>DATFQE010000279.1:0-10778 GCA_035264445.1 Gaiellaceae bacterium
CGCTCACGCTGTTCGTGCTCCGCGCTCCAGACTCCAGGCGCGCCGGCGAGCTGTCCGGGATGGCCCAGGCGATCGGCTATTCCGTTGCGGCGGCCGGCACGTTCGCCGTCGGCGCGCTCGAGGACTGGAGCGGCGGGTGGGAGCTTCCGCTCGCCGTCCTCGTCGGATTGAGCTTTGCGCTCCTCCTCGCCGGGCTCGGCGCGGGACGCGACCGTTTCGTCGCCGCAGTCCATACTCCCGCGCCGTGACCGTTCGCGACGCCGCCTTCGACGTCCTCCGCCGCCGCGGCCTGACGACGATCTTCGGCAACCCCGGTTCGACGGAGATCGCGTTCCTCACGGACTTGCCCGACGACCTGAGCTTCGTGCTCGCGCTGCACGAGGGCTCGGTCGTCGGGATTGCGACCGGATGGGCGCTCGGGCGAGGCGAGCCGGCGTTCGTGCTCCTGCACACGACCGCAGGCCTCGGGAACGCGGTCGGTGCGCTCGCGACCGCGCGAGTGAACAGGGCGCCGCTCGTCGTCCTCGTCGGTCAGCAGGACCGGCGCCATCTCGCGTTCGAGCCGTTCCTGGCGGGGCGGCTGGAAGGGCTCGCGGGCGACTATCCGGTCTCGGTCGAAGTTCCCGTTCTTCCGGAGGAGGTGCCCGGCGCCCTCGATCGTGCCTGGCACCGGGCGAAGCTCGAGCGTGGCCCCGCCGTCGTGATCGTGCCGATGGACGACTGGTCGCAGCCGGCTTCCGAGCGCGAGGACGCCTCGGCGCAACGGATCGTCCCCGCCCGCGCCGTCGACCATGACGCCGTCTCGGAGCTGGTCGCGCTCGTCGACGAGGCGCGCTCGCCGGCACTGGTAGTCGGCACGGATGCCGACGACCCGGAGAGCTGGGCGGCGCTCGTCCGCCTGGCGGAGCGCCTCGCGTGCCCGGTCTGGCAGGAGTCCTTCGGCGCGCGGGCCGGCTTCCCGCAGGACCACGCGCTCTTCGCGGGTCACCTACCCGGCGACCGCGGCGGCTTGCGCCGTACCCTGTCCGCGCACGACATCGTGCTCGTCGTGGGCGCGCCCGTGTTCCGGCAGTACGGCGGCTACCCGGGCGGCCGCCTCGTCGAGGAAGGAACCCGGATCGCGCTCGTGACCGACGACGCCGACGACGCGGCCCGGAGCCCCGCCCAGCTGGTGGTGCTGGGTCCGCCCGCGGCCGTGTGTGGCGCGCTCGCCGAGAAGGTGGCCGCCCGCACGCGGGACTCCGGCGAGCCGCTCCTCGCGCGTCCGGAGCCGCCTGCGCCGCCCGTAGACGGCGAGCGGCTACGCGCGGCCCACGTCCTGGCCGCGCTCGCCGAGCGGCTGCCGGCGGACACAGTGCTCGTCGAGGAGGCGCCGTCCGACCGGCCCGAGCTCCACGACCGCATTCCCGCGCGCCGCCCGCTCGGCTTCGTCAGTGCCGCCATGGGCGGGCTGGGGTTCGGCCTCCCGGCGGCGATCGGGTTGCGGATGGCGCTGCCGGATCGTCCCGTCGTCGCGGTGCTCGGCGACGGGTCCTCGCTCTACGGGATCCAAGGCCTATGGAGCGCCGCGCACTACGGCGTGGGCGCGCTCTTCGTCGTGCTCAACAACGGCGGCTACGCCGTCATGGACCGACTCGCCCAGCAGCACGGCGGCGAGGGGCCGTGGCCGGGGTTCTCGGTCGACCTCACGGCCCTTTCCGGCGCGTTCGGCTGTCGGGCGCGCCGGATCGAGGCCTGGGAGGAGCTCACGGCGGGGCTGGACGACGCACTGTCTGAGCGCGCCGAGCCGCTCCTGCTCGAGGTCATGGTCGAGCCCGGGCGTGACTTCGATCCGTGACGAAGAACAGAGCGTGACAGGTGCAACGATCCCGGAGATCCGGTGGACATCAGCATTTGCTGAATGTCTGTACGCGTTCTGTAAACCATGCTTTCAAATCGGGTCGCTTCGGGCACCCTGACGTTCGAGTTCCGATTCCTTCGGCGACCAGGGGGCCTTATGACGAAGATAATCGCTCGTTTCACGCTGCTCACGATCGCGCTTGGCGCCGCGGCGATCCTCGCCATGGCCGCTGCACAGCCGGCTCACGGCTCGCGCGCGCTGATCAAGGGAATTTTCGACGAGGCCGAGACGATCGGCCGGCCGCAGAAGACGTTCCCCGTTCTGCGCACCCTCCGCACGGAGGCCGTGCGCGTGAACCTCTACTGGAACCAGGTCGCTGCGAAGAAGCCGCGGCGCGGCGCTGATCCGGCCGACAAGGCCTATAACTGGGAGGGGTACGACCGGCTCGTCCAGACGGCCGCGCGGTACCGCATCAAGGTCGTGATGGGGATCGTCGGCACGCCGAACTGGGCGAACGGCGGCAAGGGGCGCGCTTACGGACCGACGAAGGGCATCCACCTCCGCAACTTCGCGTACGCCGCGGCGCGGCGCTACAGCGGGTCATTCACGCCGTCGGAGGACGTGGACGCGAAGCCGCTTCCTGCCGTCCGCTACTGGCTCGCCTGGAACGAGCCCAACAACCCGGTCTTCCTGCGCCCGCAGTACAAGCCGATCAAGGGCGGTTGGCGCATCGAGAGCGCGCGCGTCTACGCGAGTATCTGCAATGCGATCGTCGCTGGGATCCGGGCGACGTCCCTCCGGGGCGAGAAGATCGCGTGCGGCGTCACCGCGCCGCGCGGTAACAACGCACCGCGCAGCTCGCGACCCTCGGTGTCGCCGCTGGCCTTCATCCGCGCGCTGCGGCGAATGGGAGCGAGGGGCTTCGACGCCTACGCCCACCACCCGTACTACGGCGCCCGCAGCGAGACGCCGAACACGCGTCCGAAGTCGGACACGGCCGTGACCCTGGGGAACATCAACGACCTGATCTCCGAGATCACCCGGCTGTACGGCCGGAAGCCGCTCTGGATCACGGAGTACGGCTACCAGACGACTCCGCAGGACAAGTACTTCGGGGTCAGCTACAAGAGGCAGGCCGCCTACCTCACGCAGGCGTTCGCGATCGCCCGCAGGAATCCGCGGATCGACATGATGCTCTGGTTCCTGCTCCGCGACCAGCAGGCCGTCAGGTACTGGCAGTCCGGCTTCTACACGCACGGCAGGAAGCGGAAGCCGTCCTTCTCGGCCTTCCGCAACGTGCGTCCGTAGCTCGGAGCGCCCGGATATAGTCGCGCCCGTGCTGCTCGGGCTGACGACGTCGCACAAGATCGGACTGGCGGGCACTGCGATCGTCTTCATCGCGTTCGCGCTCGCCTCGTCCTTCCTGCTCCCGCGCCGGTGGCCCGATTACCCGGGCCGCCGGCTCGGGCTCTTCGTCCTTGCGACCGTCGTGCTGACGGTCGCGATGCTCGCCGCCGTCGAGTTCTTCGCCGTCGAGGAGGAAGAGGAGGGCGGCCACGAGGCGCTCGTCGTCCGCACGCTGTAGCGGCGCTACCCTTTCCCGGCCCGGAGAGGTGTCCGAGCTGGCCTAAGGAGCGCGACTGGAAATCGCGTACCTCGCCACGGGGGAAACCATGTTTCCCCCGTGTACCCCCTTCTTCTGGGTTCTTCTGAATGTCAGACGGGCCGGCGGAGCCGGCCCTTTTTGAGGCGGCGAGGCGGGTTGAGTCAACGTGAACCTGCGCTAGGCTGGCCGTCTCGGAGAGGTGTCCGAGCTGGCCTAAGGAGCGCTACTGGAAATCGCGTACCTGCGGAAACGTGGGTCGCGGGTTCGAATCCCGCCCTCTCCGTTCCGCGCGGGGGAACCGATGGTTCCCCCACGAGCCCTCTCCTTGAGGTTCTTCGTGAGACGGTCCGGCTGAGCCGGCCCTCTTCGAGGACCACAAGAGGGCCGGCCTCGCTGGGCCGACCCTCCCGGCCGCAACTTCCCGCTCTACGCGGGTGAGAGCTTCGTCTTGCGGCCCTGGTGGACGGCGACCGCCGCCCCGGCCGCTGCCAGGATCAGGACGAGGCCGGCGACGCTGCCGATGCCGGCGTCGTAGCCGTCGTTGCTCTTGGCGACGACCGTGCTCGGCGCGGGCGTCTGGTGCCGTGTGAAGGCGAGGTCTTCGGCGCCGACGACCATGGAGACGGGGACGGCCTGCTCGTGGATCAGGCGGGCGTCGGTGCCGCTCACGTCCATCGGGCGGGCCTGCGCGGTCGCCGGGACGAACGCGGCGACCGCGAGCCCGAGGGCGATACGGCGAAGAGTGTGGCGCTTGCTGCGGGTCATCTCGTGGCTCCTTTGCTCCGGGGCTGTCGGTCACTCCAAGCTAGGAGCCGGGCCGCGCGCCGTCGTTCGCGGACGCGACGGTGGTAGTGTCAAGCTCGCGACACAAACCATGGAGTGGGCGCTCTTCTCCGAGGTGCCGCAGGACACCGTCCGCGCCGTGCTCACCATCGCGAGACGGCGGACGTTCGCCCGTGGCGAGGTCGTCTTCCACCGGGGCGATCCGGCGAACGCCCTTCATCTGATCTCGAGCGGGCGGTTCGCGGTCCGAATCACGACGCCGCTCGGTGACACTGCCACCCTCGCGGTGCGTGGGCGGGGGGACGCGTTCGGTGAGCTCGCGCTCGTGTCCGAGCAGCACGAGCGGTCGGCGACGGTCCAGGCGCTCGAGGCGGCGGAGACCCACTCGGTGCTCCGCGACGACTTCGACCGCCTCCGCCGGGAGCACCCGAGCGTGGACGTCATCCTCGTGGCGATCCTGGCCGAGCGCGTCCGCGGGCTCTCGGAGCAGCTGACGGAGGCGTACTACCTGTCCGCGGACGAGCGCGTGGTGCGGCGGCTAGCCGATCTCGCCGACCTCTACGACGGCTCCGTCCCGCTTCCGCAGGAGGCGCTCGCGGAGCTGGCCGGGACCTCGCGGGCGACCGTGAATCGCGTCCTCCGCGACCTCGAGCGGCGCGGAGTCGTTACGCTCGGCCGGGCTCGAATCGAGGTTGAGGCCGCCGACCGCCTCCGCCCAAAGCCCATCTGAGGGTTGCCTCGGTCCGACCGGGGGGCCAAACTGCGAAACGCGTGGAAACCGGTACGCGGAGGGTCGGACGCTTCGAGATCCAGGGCGTCCTCGGACGCGGCGGAATGGCCGTCGTGTATCTCGCCGAGCAGTCCGACCTGGGAAGGCGCGTCGCCCTCAAGGAGCTTTCGGCGTTCCACGCCGCGGATCCCTCTTGGGCGCGCCGTTTCGTCTCGGAATCACGGATAGCCGGGTCGCTCGGCCACCCGAACATCGTCACGGTCCATGACTACTTCGAGCACGAGGGCACGCCGTACATCGCCATGGAGTACATGGAGCAGGGGTCTCTCCGGCCCTACGTCGGCAAGCTCTCGCTCGGCCAGATCGGCGGCATGCTCGAGGGTCTGCTCGCGGGCCTGGCGCACGCGCATGCCCGCGGGATCGTCCATCGAGACCTGAAGCCCGAGAACCTCATGATCACCGGCGAGGGCGGCATCAAGATCGCCGACTTCGGGATCGCGAAGGCGCTGTTCGCACCCGCGACGGTGATGACGATGACGCAGAGCGGGATGACGGTCGGCACGCCCGCGTACATGGCGCCCGAGCAGGCGATGGCCAAGGAGATCGGGCCACGCACGGACCTGTACTCGACGGGCGTGATCGCCTACGAGCTGCTCACCGGCAAGGTGCCGTTCTCGAACACGGACACGCCGTGGGCGATCCTTCACGCGCACATCTACGATCCGCCGCCGCCGCTGCGGTCGCTGAACGGCGACGTCGACCCGGCGCTCGCGGCCTGGGTGGAGCAGCTGCTCGCGAAGGAGCCCGCCGACAGGCCCGCGGACGCGCGCGAGGCATGGCACGCCCTGGAGGACATCCTTCTCGCGGGGATCGGCCCTGTGTGGCGTCGCGAGGCGCGGCTGCTGGGTCGGCCCGGCGAGGCGGCCGGCGACCCCGCCCCCGCGACGGTCGAGCCGGAGACCCGAAGCCATGTCACGCCCGCCGCCGAGACGGACGCCGTCGAAGAACCGATCCCGGAGCCGGAGGCGACGCTGGCGCCGACGGCACCGCCTCTCCCGCCCGACAAGACATTTCAGTGGCCCGAGCTGGGGGGCGGCCGAAGCTCGCGCCGCCGTCTGGCCCTCGGCTTGGCCGCGCTGGTCGTCCTGGCGATTGCCGGCTTCGCCCTCGCCGTCGTCGTGCTCGGGAACGGCGAGAGCGCGGCGCAGGCGCGGACGACCGCGCCGGACACGCCGACGGGAGCCACCGGCACGACTGCACCGACGGCGTTCCCGCGTTCGACCGCGAGCCGCGTCCGCATCGCGGCCGCGAGCGACACGCTCGTCGCCGCGACGATCGGCTTCACCGGAGCCGCGCTACCGGCCGGCAGCGTCGTGAAGCGCGACGGCGACCTCTCCGACGGGGCAGCGAGCTTCGTCGTCTGGTCGAAGGGGGTCCGGTCGGCGGCTCGTTCCGCTCGAGCGCAGGGGTTGACAGTCCGTGTCGTGCCCCGGTCGAACCGGCTGCTGGTGCTGCTCACCGCCGATCGCGGCGACTTCACCACCGTGGAGCAGAGGCTCGGCGGCACGCGGCGCCTGCTCGCGCTTCGGGCGGCGCGCCCGGTCGTCGTCCAGCAACCCCAGCCCCCGACACCGCAGCCTCCCTCACCTCAGCCTCCCACGCCGCAGCCGCCCGCGCCCGCGCCGCAGCCGCCTCCACCCGCGCCGCCTCCGCCCCCGCCGCCGCCGCCTCCTCCGCCGCCGCCGACGACCGGGACTGTCTCCGGCTGAAGGGCTAGGCGAGCCGGACGCGCGTGCGCTTGATCACGTAGCCGGACGTCGAGCGGAGGTAGCAGAACCACACGCCCTTCATCAGGCCCTTGCCGGTGGTGTCGAAGACCCACGTGTCGACGAACGTGTTGAGCCGCTTGTGCGGCTCCGCGTGGAACTTGAAGTCGGGCGAGTGCCAGGAGGCGCGCAGCTTCGCCCGCTCGCCCTTGAGCGGCGCGACGACGAAGTGGAAGCGGGCCCAGATCTTGAGCCGCTTGCCCTTGAGCGTGTCCACGCGCTTACCGCCCTGGACCGCGCTTATGTACGCGTAGTCGACGATGCCCTCAGGCGGTTGCCGGAGGCGGACGTCTTGGTGGACGGGCGTGATCTGGGCGCCCTCGCTCGTGGTCCCTGTGATCGTGAGCCGGTAGAGCTTCGGCAACAGCCGTGCCGGCAGCGTGAGCTCGCCGCCGAACGTCCCGGCTTGCTCGATCGGAAGGTCGGCCGCGTTGGCCACCTTGCCGCCGGCCGCCGGTCGAAGCGTCGCGCGGAGGCTCGCCGGCCCGCCGACCACGCCGGAGAAGCGGACGCTTCCGACGACGAAGCTCTCCTTCCACTTCGCCGTGATAGCGGCCGACTTCAGCGTCACCGGAGGCGGCGGTTGCGCCTGAGCCGACACTCCGAAGCAGACGAAGGCGCCGAACAGAGCGAGAGCGACGACCCGAGCGCGCATCTAGATTCGATCGTACAACGCTTCTCGGCCGTCCACGAGCAGCGGCTCTCAGGCGGGCTGGAACAGCTCGACCGGATTCCCGGCGACGTCCTCGACCAGGATCTGCTTCCCCCCGGGCCCGGTGACGATCTCGTTCCGGAACGCGACTCCGGCCCGCCGGAGCTCGTCGACCGTGGCCTCGAGATCGTCCACCGTGAGCACGAGCCGATTCCAGCCTCCCGGCTCGGGCCGGCGCCCGTCGGGCATCGCCCGGGCGGCGGAGCTCTGCGGCCCGGCGAGCCAGAGCGAGAGGTCGCCGTGAGTAACGATCGCGAACGCGGGCCCCATCCGCTGCTCGAGGCCGAAGCCGAGCCGCTCGGTGTAGAACGCAACGGCAGCGTCCACGTCGTCGACGAGGTAGCGAACGATGGCCATCACCAGACCCTACCGGCGCCCGAAAGTGCGCCCGAGCAGGTTTCATCACCGCCTCGTTATCACCTCGCTTAGATGCCGGCTCCGGTAAAGGCCGGCCCGGCAAGGAAGTCCGTTCGCGCTAAAGCTCGGCTCTGGCCGGAACCTGACGTGCAGGGCGAGTCCAGCCACCCTTCACTTCTTGGGCGTAGCGAGGTTAAGACTTCTTGCCGAGTCGTAACCAGCCACGGATCTTTGCGACGAGGCTGTTCATGGTACGAGTCTATGCCGTTTGGCCAATGAATTCGCTGACCCTCGCGAGCGGACTGGATCGATGATGCTTGGACGCCGCTATGCAACCAGCGCGGATGCCCAAGGTCGCCGGGACGGCGAGCTGCGCGTCGGACCCCCGTGTGCGGTCGGGGCAGGCAAGCTCTGTTCCGCTGGCTACTCGAACGCGCTAGGCTCGGTGCAGCTAACGCTCGCCCGACCACTTTGACCCTTTCATCCGGCCAACCTGGCCTGGAGGGCAGGAAGGAGAGGTCGTGGAACCCGACAGCCGCGAGCCGAGCATCCCCGCGATGGCCAATGACCGCATCTACAACGCGCTCTGGGCCTTCGGGGCGGAGGATGGAGCCTTCGTTTGCGAATGTGCGACGTCCTGCGCCGAGGAAGTCGTGATGACGCCCCCCGAGTTCATGCACCTGCGCGACCGGGGAGAGGTCGTCACCGCGCCCGGACACGACGGGCCGATCTCCTTGTGAAGCGTCGGCATGGCTAGCACGTAAATCGTCAAGTGGCGCTGGACGGACCGGCGAGCGGCCGGTCCGTCCAGCGGGCGGATGTCAGCGAACGCGCATCCCGAGCACGGGATCCCAGTGCAGGAGGCGCTCGTACCGCTGCAACGGCGCCTCCGGCAGCTCGCCGACGCTGACGCCGTAGCGCCACGTCCTCGGGCAGATCGCGATGAAGCGTGCGTAGCCGCCGAGCCCGCCCCCGAACTTCGGGAAGCCCATCTCGATCAGGCACCCGGTCGGCGGCACCTCGTCCAGGTGGGCGACACCTTCAGCCTGTGCGAAGCCGTTGTGCATCAGCCAGCTTTCGCCTTCCAGCGTGGGCGTCGAGTCCGTGTCCAGCGGCTCGTGGCCGTGGAACAGGATGTGCCGCTCCAGGTGCAGGAACTGCAGCGCGGCGAGCGAGACGCCCGGGAACCGGGTCAGCAGCGCGAGACCCGGATCCGGCCAGCGCGTCGACCAGTCGGAGCGCACCATTACGACGCTCCCCGCCGGGATCCGGCCGTACCGACGCTCCCATCTGAGGATGTCGGAGACCTGGAGGTGGTAGTTGAAGTCGCGTCGCACCTGGTCGACGATCGAGATCACGACGAGCGGCCTGACCGCGAACGTCGGCGGGAGCTCGTCGATCGCCGCGTACTCCGGCGCCCAGTGCGCCGGGGGGTCGAGCTGCGTCCCGAGCTGATCGGTCTGCAGCTGGTACGCGGTCGCCTCGAAGCCGTCCGCCGCGTAGGTGTACGGGACGCCGGTGGCCGGGTTCTTCGCCGGAGCGAAGACGGACGGCCCGAATCCCGCCCACACGGGAATCGACGGCGTGATCGTGTGCGTCAGGTCGACGTACTTCGCCTGCTGAAGCTGCGCGAAGTACAGCGACCAGAGCGAGTGCGGCTGGTGGTCGCCGCCCCGCCAGGCCTTGGCCGCGCCCGCGCCGGCGAGAGCGACTGCCAGCGCGCACGTCGTCACCAGCACGCCGCGAACGATGCGGTTACCCATGGCTGATCCCCCCTTCGGTTGAGCCTACGCGGGGACGATAGAACGGACCACGACCGGAACGTGCGCACTGCGCGCCGGCGGCTCATACGCGTCGGCCGTTTCCCCTTGTGATCACTCGTCGCGGCGTGACGCGCAGCTCTCTTCCTCGCTCGAGCTCGAGCATGCCCGCAGCGGTAGCCTCGGAGCCGTGTTCGACCACGTCGGGATCGCGGTCTCCGACCTCGCCGCCTCGGAGCGCTTCTACCGCACCGTGCTGTCGGTGCTCGGGCTCGAGCCGACCCACGCGGATGCCGAGCTGGTCGAGTGGGACGACTTCGACATCGGCCCGACAGACCGCGAGCACCCCGTGACGCGCGGGCTCCATGTCGGCTTCCGCGCGCCGGACCGCGCGCACGTCGACGCTTTTTGGCAGGCGGGCGTCGACGGCGGCCACCCGGACGACGGCGCCCCGGGCCCGCGCACGCAGTACGGGCCGACGTACTACGGCGGCTTCCTGCTCGACCCGGACGGCAACAGCGTCGAGGCCGTCCACAGCGATCGCAGGCAGTCGGTCCCGGACGGCCGCATCGACCACCTGTGGATCCGCGTCCGTGACCTCCAGGCCTCGCGG
The DNA here is from genome assembly GCA_035264445.1 of Gaiellaceae bacterium. Classification (GTDB taxonomy): domain Bacteria; phylum Actinomycetota; class Thermoleophilia; order Gaiellales; family Gaiellaceae; genus DATFQE01. The sequence continues at coordinate 10,228 of DATFQE010000279.1, forward strand.
CGCTTCTACGCGACGATCGCGCCGCACGCCGGCATCGCGCTCGGCGACGACGAGCCGGCCCGCGTGCAGTTCGCGGGCGCGGACTACAGCTTCTCCCTGATCGACGACGACCGGCCGCTGACCGAGCACGTCCACCTCGCCTTCCCCGCCGCCGACGACGCGACCGTGCGCGCGTTCCACGCGGCCGCGCTCTCCGCGGGCTACGCGGACCACGGCGCGCCGGGCGAGCGCGCGATCTACCACCCCGGCTACTACGGCGCCTTCGTCCTCGACCCCGACGGGCACAACGTCGAGGTCGTCAACCACAACCATTGAGCCAGCGACTACGCCGCGCGTCGATGGTCACCGCTGATTGCCGATGAGCAGACGCCTCCGGACACCGTGTCAGACGGATGTCAGATTTCACGGTCAGTCTAGGACGTGAGGAGCGGGCGCTTCTCCCAGATCGTGAACGCGGGTCGCGGGGTCATGCCGGCGCTCTGGTAGAGCCGGAGCGCGCTGGTCGTGTTCTCTGCGTCGACGTCGAGGACGATCCGCGTGGCTCCGCGCCC
>DATFQE010000280.1:0-3884 GCA_035264445.1 Gaiellaceae bacterium
TGCCGCTGATCATGACCCACGGCTGGCCCGGCTCGGTCATCGAGTTGCTCGAGACCGTCGGCCCGCTCACCGACCCGACCGCTCACGGCGGCACGGCCGAAGACGCGTTCCACCTGGTGCTGCCCTCGCTTCCCGGCTACGGCTTCTCCGGCGAGCCCAGGGAGCTGGGCTGGAACGCAGGCCGCGTCGCACAAGCCTGGGCGGAGCTGATGGACCGCCTCGGCTACACCCGCTACGTCGCCCAGGGCGGTGACGTCGGCGCCGCGGTCACCGACATGATGGGGCGCCAGGCACCCGAGGGGCTCGTCGGAATCCACACCAACCTGCTCGTGACGGTGCTTGCCGGGCCCCAGCCGACGGAGTCCGCCGAGGAACGCGCCGCGCAGGCTCAGATCGACACGTTCAGGACGAGCGGCTTCGGCTACTTCCTGGAGATGGCCACGCGGCCACAGACGATCGGCTACGCCCTGGTCGATTCACCCGTCGCCATGGCGGCGTGGCTGCTCGACCACGACACGGACAGCTACGAGAAGATCGCCCGCGCCTTCGTCGACGGTGAGCCCGCAGGCAACCTCACGCGGGACAACATTCTCGACAACATCACGCTGTACTGGCTGACCGGGACGGGGGCCTCGGCGGCGCGGTCGTACTGGGAAGACGGACACGCCGCAGCTGCTGCCGCTGCGTCCGGCCAGGCTCCTCCGCAGGTCTCGATCCCGACCGGCTTCACGACCTTCCCCGGCGAGATCTGGCGGACCCCGCGCAGCTGGGCCGAGACTTCGTACCCCAACCTCACCTACTTCAACGAGGTCGACAGGGGCGGTCACTTCGCGGCCTGGGAAGAGCCGGAGCTCTTCGCGAGCGAGGTCCGGGCCGCGTTCGAATCAGTTCGCTAGGTCTGCGAAAAAGGAGAGTCCCATGAGCTCATCGTCCGTCCCGGAAGGCCCCGGCTCCGCGGTCACCTTGCCCACCGAGGGCCGCCTCCCCGGCTTCGACGGCGCGACCGGCTGGCTCAATTCACCGGGCCTGACCGGGACGGACCTGCGGGGAAAGGTCGTCCTCGTCGACTTCTGGACCTTCACCTGCATCAACTGGCTCCGCACCCTCGCGTACGTCCGCGCGTGGGCCGAGAAGTACGCCGATCAGGGCCTGGTCGTGATCGGCGTCCACACGCCGGAGTTCCCGTTCGAGCGCGACATCGACAACGTCCGCCGGGCCGTGAAGGACATGAACGTCGAGTACCCGGTCCCGCTCGACAGCGACTACGCGATCTGGCACGCGTTCGCGAACCGGTACTGGCCGGCCGTCTACATCGCCGACGCGGACGGCCGGATCCGGCACCACCAGTTCGGCGAGGGCGGATACGAGGAGTGCGAGCGGGTCGTCCAGTCGCTCCTGCGCGAGGCGGGCCGAGACGACGTCGCCGACGATCTCGTGTCGGTCGCCGGCGACGGCCTCGAGGCGCAGGCGGATTGGACCAACCTGGAAACGCCCGAGACCTACCTCGGCTCCGAGCAAGCGCTCAACTTCGTCGACGGGCCGTTGGATCGGCTGCGGCTCAATCAGTGGGCACTGTCCGGCGATTGGACGATCGAGGCCGGCGCGAGCGTGCTGAACGGGCCCGACGGCCGGATCGGCTTCCGCTTCCACGCCCGCGACGTCCATCTCGTCTTGCGCTCGCGAGCGGGAGACGTTCCGTTCCAGGTGCTTCTCGACGGCGAGCCTGCGGGCGAGGCTCAGGGACTCGACGTCGACGAAGACGGCCGCGGGAAGCTCGCCGAACCACGGCTCTACCAGCTGATCCGCCAGCGCGGGCCGATCGGGGACCGCCTGCTCGAGGTCGGCTTCTTCGCTCCCGGCGTCGAGGCGTACGCGTTCACGTTCGGCTAGGCGCCGGAGCGCGGCGCGGCTTCGGCGTCCGCTGCGTCCCGCCCTTTCGCTCCTCGAGCAGCGGCGCGATCGCGGCGGCCGCACGCGCGGCGCCGTCGCTCTCGACAGGCTCGTAGTCGACGTCCGCGCCGAGCCGCTCGAGCATCTGCGCCGCGAGCCGGTCGGGCGTCGCCTCGTCGTAGAACGTCGGCGCTGGAGCGCCGTACCGGCGCAGGCGGTGGACGACGTGGTGGTTCTGCTCGAAGTGGTTCTGCAGCGGGATGTAGACGAACGGCCGCCGGTTGGCGACGAGCTCCATCGTCGTCGTGAGCCCGCCCTGCACCACCGCGAGGTCGCAGCACGCGAGCGTGCGGAAGAGGTCGTGGACGTAACCGACCGCCTCCATCCCCTCGACGGGCTCGATCTGGCGCGGGTCGATGCGCGGCCCGCAGACGAGCAGGAGGCGCGCCTCGGGCACGTCCTTTCGCAGCTCGGAGAAGCCCGCCGCCACTCGCCGGAGGAGGTGCACCCCGACGCCCGAGCCGCCGACCGCCGCCACGATCAGCGGCCGCTTGGGGTCGTAACCGAGCTCGGCGCGGAGCCGCTCGGTATCCGTGAACTCGGCCGGGTCGAACGGCAGGACGTACCCGGCGAAATCGAAGTGGCTCTCGATCCAGTCCGGCATGAACGGGAGCTCGGGCCCGAAGTGGCGCGGGACGACGTCATCCCTCGAACCGACGAAGAGCGCGCCGTCGCGGACGTACGCGTACCGCTCGACGTGCTTGATGTTCTCGTGGTTGTAGTCGGCCGCGACGAACGCCTCGCGCGACCCGGCCGATTCGTCGATCGGCAGCCAGCCGACGAAGTCGGTCATGAACACGTACGGCGTGTTCTTCAGCTCCGGGTTCTCGTGCAGGTAGTAGTCGACCTCCCAGGACTCGTCGCCGAGCCAGAGGTCGTAGCGGTCGTCGCGCACGACGTCGTGGAAGAGCATGAAGTTCGCGAGCAGGATCTCGTCCATCTCGCGCCACGCCTGGAAGACGTGCAGGTCGTGCTCCCCCATCTCCGACTCGATGTGCGCGGACTCGTTGGCCATCAGCTCCGAGGCCGGGTGAATCCGCTCGCCCGCGGCCTCGAGCACCTTCGTCACGGGATGCTGGGCGAGCCAGTCGATCTCGAGGTCGGGGCGCAGCTTTCGCAACTGGCGCGCGATCGCGAGGTCTCGCTGCGCGTGGCCGAGGCCGATCGGGCTCGAGACGTAGAGGGCGCGCGGCCGCTTGCGGTGCATCGACCTCGCGATCCGCCGCTTCGCCGGCCGCTCGCCGTCATCGATGAAGTCGCGGAGCAACAGGTTCACCTTGACCGGGTCGCGAACGTTCGGGCCGTGGCCGGAGCCCTCGAGGGTGACGAGCGTTCCGCCGGTTGCCTCGGCGAGGCCCGCCCCCGCCGAGTGGGAGATGATCGCGTCGTCGTCACCGTGGATCACCAGGACGGGACAGCGGACTCGGGCGCAGACCTCGAGCGTGGCGTGCCGGCCGCCGATCGCGGGCGCGTCGTAGGTCGCGACGAGGATCTCGCCGGTCGTCTCGAGGCCCCAAGCGACGCAGTCCTCGTACCCCTTTGTCGAGTGCGGCTCGCTGAAGAAGCGAGAGAAGAAGAACTCGACATAGTCCTCGTACCCGCCCTCGACCCAGTGGTAGCGGTTCGACTTCGCCCACCCCTCGGTCGTGTCGTGCCGCTCGTCGAACGGATACTTCTTCCGCTCGGGGATCCCCGTGCCGAGCGGGACGGCCGGCCCGATGAACGCGGCCGAGGAGACCCGTTCCGGGTGGTCGGCGGCGAGCAGCAGCCCGCGCTGGGCGCCCATCGACAGTCCGACGATCGCTGCTCGGTCGGTTCCCGTCGCGTCCATGACCGCCAGAGCGTCGCCGGCGAACTCGGCTTCGGCGTACGCGGCGGGATCGGAGGGGCGATCCGACTTCCCGTTCCCGCGCGGATCGAACGTCAGCACGCGG
>DATFQE010000281.1:0-2199 GCA_035264445.1 Gaiellaceae bacterium
GTCGAGGCGCACTACAAGCTCTACCAGGGCTACGTGGCGAAGCGGAACGAGATCCTGAAGAAGCTCGACGGCGTCGACCTCTCCGCCGCCAACCAGGTCTATTCCGAGGTGCGCGCCCTCAAGGTCGAGCTCTCGTTCGCCGTCGGCGGGATCAAGAACCACGAGGTCTACTTCGAGCACCTCGGCGGCGACGGCGGCGACCCCGACGGCGTCTTCGGCCGGCTCGTCGAGCGTGACTTCGGCTCCATCCCGAGCTGGCGGGACGACCTGAAGGCGACCGGCATGGCCGGCCGCGGCTGGGCCTGGACCGCCTACGATTGGGACGAGGGCCGCCTGTTCAACTACGCGGGCGACTCGCAGAACAGCTACCCGATCTGGAACGCGACGCCCCTCGTCGCCCTCGACGTGTACGAGCACGCGTACTTCCTCGACTTCCAGACCGACCGTGCCTCCTACATCGACGCGTTCTTCGACAACCTGGACTGGGCGACGGTGAACGACTGGGTTTCGAAGTACCAGATCGACCCGAGATAACGCCCCTCATCCTCATTCTCGCCGGCTACATCGCCGGCAGCCTTCCCTTCGGGTATTGGCTCGTGCTGCTACTGCGGCGCGACGACATCCGCAAGTACGGCAGCGGGAACATCGGCGCGACGAACGTGTGGCGCAGCTTCGGACCTGGGCTCGGCGTGCCGGTAATCCTCCTCGACATCGCCAAGGGCTTCGTTCCGACGCTCGTGGCCGTTCAGCTCGAGGGCGCCCTCGTCGGGGCGCTGGTCGGAGGCGCCGCGATGCTCGGCCACTGGCGACCGGTCTTCATGCGCTTCCAGCGCGGGGGCAAGATGGTCGCCACGTGCGCCGGCGCGCTCTTCGGGCTCGCCCCGGTCGTCGCGCTCGCCGCGGTGCTCGTGTGGCTGGTGGTCTTCGCGCTCACGCGTTATGCGTCGCTCGCCTCGATGGCTGCGGCCGTCGCGCTTCCGTTTGCCGCGTTCGTCCTCGGAGAGCCGTGGCCGGTCGCGGTCTTCGTCACGGCAGCGGCGGTCGGCGTTCTGCTCCTCCATCGCGCGAACATCGCCCGCCTACGCGCCGGGACCGAGAACCGCTTCGACCTGCGGCGCCTACGCGGCCAGCCAGCCCGCTAGGTCGGTATGGCGCGGCTGCGGCTCGCCCGAGGCGAGCTCGGCCCTCAGCTCGCCGACGGTTCCGTGGCGCTCGGCGAGCACGTCGTGCGCGTGGATCGTCTCGAGATTGACCTGACGTGAGAGCAGGAAGTCCGCATCGTCCAGGCTGGGGTAGCGCTCGATCACGCCCCTGAGCGCCAGCCGGACCGAGTCCTCGACGAAGCGCGGCTGCAGGTGGGCGTGCTCGACGACGAAGAGCTCGTCCGGCCGCTTCAGGAGCTCGTAGACCGGCGCGCTCATCGAGCTCTCGACGATGCGGACGAGCTGCTCGGCGTTGACGGGCAGCTCGCTGCCGACGAAGAGCGTTCCGCGCCCACGCTGGTTGTGGGTCGCGAGCGGGACGAGGTCGAGGATGCGGTCGACGTCGTCCCCGTCGAACCCCGCCTCGAGCAGGCGCTCGCTCGCCCGGCCGCGGACGAGCCCCTGCGCGCACGGGCATGCGTTGATGCCGATCGCCTCCACGCCGACGACCCGGCGCACCGTCCGCTCCGACGCCGCGGCGATCCCGATCAGGCCGACCATCTCCTGCGTCGGCAGCGCGGTCACGGGCGTCGTCTTCGCGAACGGGTAGCGCGCGCTGATCCGGACCGCGGCGCGCAGCGCACTCTGCCGCGCGACGATGTGGCGGGCGATGTGGTCGGCCAGCGTCTCGATCAGGAACGCCTCGCCGATCACGACCTCCTCGATCGCCTCGGAGAAGAGCTCGGGGAAGCGGGACATGTGGACGCCCTTTTGCGCGGGGTCGAGGTCGACCGTGCACTCGATCTCTGCCGCGATCAGCTTCTCGCTGTCGCCGTACCGGATCCGGATCGCCTTGCTGACACCGGTGACTCCGGCGCGCGACAGTCCGAGCCGCACGTCCGGCTCCGAAGCCTGGAGGTCGTGGTCGAGGATCCGTTCGTTCGCGTCCATCCCGCCGGATACTGTGCCAATTCTGTTCGAGGACGCCGCTTTTTCTCGCCTCGTCTCGCTCGCGTGCCACGACCTGCGCACGCCGCTCGCGACCGTTTCCGGCTTC
>DATFQE010000282.1:0-8766 GCA_035264445.1 Gaiellaceae bacterium
ACCGCGGCGGATCGACGAGCTGCTGCGGCTCCCCGGCGTCGCGCGGAAGACGGCGAACGTCGTCGCCGCCGAGCTCGGCGACCCACAGGGGATCGTCGTCGACACCCACGTGCGCCGGCTCTCCCAGCGCCTCGGTCTCACCCGGCAGGAGGACCCGGTGAAGATCGAACGCGACCTGATGCGGCTCGTCCCCCGCGAGTCGTGGGGCGTCTTCCCGCACCTCCTGATCTGGCACGGCCGCCGCGTCTGCGACGCGCGCCGACCTCGTTGCGAGAGCTGCGTCGTAAACGACCTCTGCCCGTCGAGCCGGGTCGACGTCGTGCCGTACTTCGCGCGCGAACCCGTCGAGGGCTAGTCGGCTTTCGCAAGAGCGGAGGCTTCGCGGCCACCTCGGTTCAGACGGCGGAGGTTTCGGACGCTTGGGATTGCGAGGACGGTCGCGGTCGAGAGGATCAGCCACGTTGCCGCCGCCGCCAGCGTCGTCGAGACGCCGACGCTTTCGGCCAGAGGCCCGGCGAGTGCGTAGCCGATCGGCTGGAGGCCGATGCTGAGCAGCCAGTCGATGGACGACACCCGCGAGAGCGAGTCAGGCGGGACGTACTCCTGCATGGTCGTGATGAAGACCGTGTTGAAGAAGCTCAGTCCGAGCGCGGCGAAGAACGCGGCAACGCCGATCGCGACCGTGTCCGCAGGGATCGCGAGCAGAGCGGGCGGGCCCGCGAGCAGCGAAAGAGCCGCAACGCCCGCACGCAACGGGCGCTCGGGCTTGACGCGAATCGCCAGCGCGCCGCCGGCCAAAGCGCCGACGCCGGCAAACGTCACGATCGTTGCCCACGCTGAAGCGCCGCCCAACTCGCGCTGCGCGACCACGGGGCCAAGCGCGAACAGCGGGGCCAGCGTCAGCGCGTTGGCGAGCGCCGAGTAGAGGCCGTCGACCCAGAGCCACGTCCGCGAGCGGAACTCACGCCAGCCCTCCCGCAGCTCCGTCAGGAATCCGAGCTGGGCGCGGGCGGCCGCGGCGGGGAGCGTCAGGCGGGCAAGAAACCCCGCGCTGGCGAGGAACGTCAGGCTGTCCACCGCGATCGCCCACCCCGGGTTGGCCACCGCGACGATGACGCCCGCGAGCACCGGCCCCAGCACCTGAAACCCGCTCTCGGTGAGCGTCAGGAGGGCGTTCGCCTCTTGCAAGCGGCCGGACGAGACGAGCTGCGGCAGCAGTCCAGTCGAGGCCGGATAGAAGAACGCCGCCCCGACGCCGTAGACGAACGCCAGGGCGAGCAGGTGCCAGAGCTCCGCCCGGCCGGTGAGGAGGAGGAAGGCGAGCAGGGCCTGCGTTCCCGCTCGCAGCAAGTCGGTCGCGAGCATCAGCCGCCGCCGGTCGAGGCGATCCGCCCACACGCCGCCGACCAGCAAGAACAGGACCATCGGCACGCTCCGCGCGGCCAGGACGAATCCGATCGAGGACGGCGACGAGTCGACCTGGAGGATCGCGAAGGAGTGTGCGACCGGGAGCAGGCCGTCGCCGAGTTGCGAGAACGCGCGGGCGAAGAAGAGCCGCCGGAACTCGGGCTCTTGCAGGGCGCCGAGGCCGGGCCGCACCCGCATGGGCGCTGGGATCCTAGGGCGCTACGCGGGTTTCAGCGCGGGCGTGATCGCGACCAGCAGGCCGCCGTCGGAGTCATAGGCCGGGAAGAAGTCCGCGGTCACGTCCTTCTCCTGGCCGCTCCGAGTTCGCAGGCGCAGGCGCTCGCCCAGCCGGCGAACGCCCCATTCGCGGGCGAGCGACGACGGATCTTTCCCCTCGTCGAAGCCGGTGAGGCCTAGGCCCTCCATGACGTCATGCCCCATCAGATCGTTGTCGCGGTAGCCCGAGAGCTCGAAGATCCCCCGGCCGACGGCGAGGACGCGTCCGGACGCGTCGCAGACGACGAGCCCGGTCGTAGGCGCCGGGTAGTAGTCGTCCATCAGCTCGAAGAGGAACCCGAATCCGCAGCGGCGGCACTGAACGGTTTGGTCAGAAAACCCCTCGAGTCCGTCCAGGTCGACCGACCGGTCCTTGCAGTTCGGGCAGATGAAGAACGGCACCTATCCATCGTAGTTCCGAAGTTCGGAGTCGCGACGGCCCTTGAGCTCTTGCAAGAGGAGGCGGCTTTGCCGCCTCCGTCTGACGTTCGGAAGAACCTTGAAGGAGGGGTTTCGTAGGGGAACCATGGGTTCCCCTACGGCATCAGACTTCGGCGGCTTCGGGGCGCGGAGCCGTCAGGGCCACCTTGGGATGGCCTTCTCGCTGCGAGAGCCACCGCTCGGCGTCGAGCGCGGCCATCGTGCCCGTGCCGGCAGCGGTGATCGCCTGCCGGTAGGTGTGGTCGACGACGTCACCCGCGGCGAAGACGCCCCCGACGTTCGTGGCCGTGGAGCCGGGCTTCGTCAGGAGGTACCCGGCCTCGTCCATGTCGAGTTGCCCGTCGAAGAGCTTCGTGTTGGGATCGTGGCCGATCGCGACGAAGAGGCCGTCGGCCGGGAGCTCCTGTGTCTCGCCGGTGTCCGCGTGCGCGACCCGCACGCCGGTCAGCTTGCCTTCGTCGCCGAGCGCCTCCTCGACGACGTACGGGGTCAGGAACTCGATCTTGTCGTTCGCGCGCGCGCGGTCGAGCATGATCGGGGAGGCGCGGAAGTCCTCGCGCCTGTGCACGATCGTCACCTTGGTGGCGAACTTCGTCAGGAAGATCCCTTCCTCCATCGCCGAGTCTCCGCCGCCGACGACCACGACTTGGCGCTCACGGAAGAAGGCGGCGTCGCAGACGGCGCAGTACGAGACACCGCGGCCCTGCAGTGTCCGCTCCGAGTCGAGCCCGAGCTGACGCGCGTTGGCGCCCGTCGCGACGATCACGCTCTTCGCGAGGTAGTCGTCGTCGCCGACCGACACGCGGAGCGGGTACTCGGAGAAGTCGACCTCGGTGACGTCGTCGGTGAGGAACTCGCTGCCGAAGCGCTCGGCCTGGCGGCGGAAGTCGTTCATCATCTCCGGCCCGAGCACGCCCTCGGGGTAGCCGGGGTAGTTCTCGACGTCGCTGGTGATCATCAGCTGACCGCCCCAGGCGAAGCCCTCAATCACGAGCGGCTCGAGATTCGCACGCGCGGCATAGAGCGCGGCCGTGTAACCGGCCGGCCCGCCGCCGATGATGATCACGTCTCGCACGCTCTCTGTCACACGTCCCTCCAAGAAGTCACCCCCCGCAAAGGTAATAAACGTTCCGGATGGTTCGAACCTTCCTCGCCGGCGGGTTCGGAAATATTCGTTGCAAGTGATAGCGTCGGTCGTCCCGTGATGCGGCCGTCGGGCATCCTCTTCGTAGCAGCCTGCCTCGGCGCGCTGCTCGCCGTCGGCGCGGGCAGCGGAGCGGACGCCAAGCGCGGTTTCTTCGACGTGACGGTCCGAGGCAAGATCACCAAGCGGTGGACGTACGTCGAGAACAATCCCGACACCGTGTGCGAGATCCGGCGCACGTCCCGCGGGCGCGAGACCTTCACGTTCCACAGCCGTCGGCCGACCCGCGTGCTCGTGCGCTCGCGGGCGGACTCGAGCCTCGTTCTCGGGGCGGTGCTTCGCAACATCGCCGGCACGTACGTCCAGACGGGAACCCGGGTCGACCGCTCGCTGAACGACGCCTGCCCGAACCCGGTGGCCTACAGCACGAGGTGCACGCCGCCGCGGAGGACCGCCAAACGGGGTGGGACGGTCAGCCTCTCCGCGCCGCGGAAGGGCCTGATCCGGCTGACGAAGCTGCGCCTGTCGATCCGGCTCCCGCGCGCGCTCGGCGCTTGCGAGCCGCGGGCCGTCGCAGCGCTCCGGGCCGAGACAAACGTCGCGAGCGCTCGGGCGAATGCGGGCGACGTCTTCGACCCGAACGCCCGCGCGGTGGATTTCGACGCCGGCGCGAGCGAGACGACCGCGTTCTCGGGCGGCGACACGGGCCGCGCTACCGTGGACGTGAGCTGGACGATCTCGTTCGAGCCCGTCGCCCGCTGATTCCGACTTTCGGCGTCTAAGATCGCGTCTCTCGGGCAAGGAGATGCGAATGGCTGCGACTCTGACGTGGGACGACGTACGACGCCTCGCCGAGTACCGCGCGGCACGGGGAACAGCGATCAGCCTCTACGTGGACCTGGCTCCGATGGACTCGCCGACGCCGCGGGACGCGGCCACGCGGGTGAGCGCTCTCCTCGCGGACGGCCACAAGGGCGGGGCTGCCACGCAGCTTTCGCACGACGAGAAGGAGGCGCTGAAGAAGGATTTCGAGCGGATCGAGCGCTTCTTCGTGCACGAGTTCGAGCGCGACGGCGCGCACGGCCTCGCCGTCTTCTGCGCCGGCCTCGACGGCGTGTGGATCCCGCTTCAACTCCCGGATCCGGTGCCGGACGGGATCAAGGTCGAGCGCGAGTTCTATCTCGAGCCGCTCGCGCCGCTCGTCGGGCGAGGCGACGGCGCCCTCGTCGCGGTCGTCAACCGGGAGCGGGGGAGCCTCTACCGCTTGCGGGCCGGCCGGCTCGAGGAGGCCGCCAACCTGAGCGAGGAGCAGCCGCGCCGTCACGACCAGGGCGGGTGGTCGCAGGCGCGGTTCCAGCGACATATCGACGAGCTCGCCGCCGACCATTTCCGAGCCGTAGCCGAGGAGATCGACCGGCGCGTTCGCAGCTCGAAGGGGACGAAGGTCGTGATCGCCTGCCCCGAGGAGGTGCGCCCCGAGTTCGAGCACCTGCTCTCACAGGAGGCGCGCCACGCTCTCGCCGGCTGGGCCGCGGTCGAGGCGCATGCGGGCCCTCCGGAGGTGCTCGCGGCCGTGAGCCCGGTGCTCGAGCGCGCGCGCGAGGAGGGCGAGGCTGCCCAGCTCGACCGGTTCCGCGAGGAGCTCGGACGCCAGGGTCGGGCGGTCGGGGGTTGGGCCGGGACACTCGAGGCCGCCTCGGACGCACGCGTCGAGGTGCTCCTCTACGGCGAAGGAGCCCAACGGCCCGCGTGGCAGTGCCCGAAGTGCGGGCGTGCGGCGGCCGAGGGCGGCTCGTGCCCGCTCGACGGAACCCAGCTCGAGGAACGCGCCGAGGGCCTCGACCTCGCGCTGCACCAGACCCTCGCGCACGGCGGCACGGTCTGCGTCGTTCGGACCCGCCGCGACCTCGACCCGCTGGAGGGGATCGGCGCGCTCTTGCGCTTCTAGGCGGCGTCGAGAGCGCGGGGCAGTTCCTGCGCCTCGACGGGAAGCTCCTGCTGCGTCTCGGACTCGGCCGCCCGCTCGAGCCGGAGCTCGAACTTCTCGAGCCGCTTGTCGGCATCCGCGTACCGGGACTGCGCATTCCCGAGGTGCTTGCCCACGACGTCGAAGTCCTCGCGGAAGCGGGCGAAGTCCCGCCCGAGCTGGGCCACGTACGTCATGACCTCGCGCGCGTGCTCCTCGATCTGCATGCCCTTGAAGCCGAGGACGAGCACGAGCAGATACGCGTGGAGCGTCGACGGCGAGACCGGGATGACGCGTCGCTCGAGCGCGTACGCCAGCGGGCTCGACTCCGCGCCGAGCCGGCCGCACACGAGCTCGTAGTACACGGCCTCCGCGGGCAGGTACATGAGCGCGAACTCGTACGTGCCCTCGTCGGGGCGGATGTACTTCTGCGCGATGGCGTCGACGTGGTGCTTGACGTCGCGCGCGAACTGCTTGGCGTGGAGCTCGCGCTGCGCGTCGGCCTCGGCCTCGACGAGCCGCTGGAAGTTGTCGAGCGGAAACTTCGCGTCGACCGGCACCAGCGAGCGGTCGAGCCGGATCACGGCGTCGACGCGTTCGCCGCTCTTGAACGTGTACTGCAGCTGGTACTTGTCGCGCGGGAACGTGTCGGCAAGGAGGTTCGCGAGCAGGTGCTCGCCGAAGCCGCCGCGCGCCTTCGGCGGCCGGAGCGCGTCCTGCAGGCGCGACAAGTCCTTGGCCCGCTCGAGCATCTGCTCGTTGGTCTGGCCGATGCGTCCGAGCTGCTCGTGGATCTGCCGGCTGGTTTCGGATGCGTGCTCGAAGCGGCGGTCGACCTTGGTGTCGATGGCGCTGAGCCGGCGGTCGAGCGTCTCCGTGATCGTCGAGAGCTGGCGGTCGTGCGCGACGCTTTCGGCGCGCAGGGCCGCGAGCTGGCCGGCCGTGTCGTCGCGCATCGCGCCGAGCTCGCGCCGCAGGAAGCCGGGGAGCCATGCAGCGGCCGCGCCGGCGACGGCGAGGACGACGACTGCGAGGACGAGGATCTCGACCATGGTCTACGAACGGTAGTGACCCGGTCGGACGGCATCGAGCGGCGCGACGGCCCGCCGCCCGATGCCAGCAGCGCGAGCTCTAGCTCTCGGCGTCCTTCTTCAGCTCGTGCTCTGCCGCAGACTCGCGCTCTTCCTGAGCGACCTGCTCCGCGGTCTCGGCGCGCTCCTCGGCGGCTCCTTTCGCCTCCTGGTGCATGCCTTCGCGGCGCAGCGACGCGTCGCCGGTGACGTCACCCGCGGCCTTCTTGCCCCGGCCCATCAGGCGGTCCAGGAATCCCATGGCGGCGTCTCCTCTCGTCGTTGAAGCACGCCAGTATCGGGCATGGCGACGAAAGACGCCGCTGGTACCATCGCATGCGGCTTGGCCAGGAAAGCGCGCACACCTGCGCCCCCGAGGCGCCCAGTTCAGGCACCCAAGGTGCGGACGACTCAGCGCACCTCGACTCCCGAGGAGGACCGCAAGCGTCTGCTCCTCCTGGTGATCATCGCGGCCTCGGGGGTCCTCGCGCTCGGCGCGGTCGTCGCCTTCCTCGCATTCGGGACTGGCGGCGGCGGCAGCAGCGGAGGTGGCAGCGAGAGCTTCGCCCAGCAGATGAGCGATGCGGGCTACACCTACAAGACGTATCGCGGCCTGAAGAACAACTCGAGCCACACCGACGTGGCGACGCCCGACTCGAAGGTGAAGTGGAACTCCAACCCGCCGACGAGCGGCCCCCACTACGGCCAGTGGGCGGTCTGGAACTTCTACGACAGCCCCGTGCCGCTCACGATGTCGACGCACAACCTCGAGCACGGCGGCATCGCCATCCACTACGGGCCGAAGGTGCCTCAGTCGGAGGTAGCGAAGCTCCGCGAGTTCTACAACCGGGATCCAAACGCGATGCTGGTGGCGCCCTTGCCCACCGCCGGCAACAAGATCTACGCCTCGGCGTGGTACTACGACGAGAGCAAGAAGAGCGATCGCACGTACTACGGCGAAGGCGAGCAGATCTCGGGCACAAAAGTCGACGAGGACGCCCTCGAGACCTTCCGCGATCGGTTCCGCTACAAGGGCCGCGAGCGCATCCCCGCCGAGAATCTCCAGCCCGGTATGTGACCTGGCGGCGTCGCCGCCGTCGCCGCGTCGCGTTGCACCGCAAGACCTGACCCCGAGCCCGCCGCCGTGCCGGGCTTTGCCCGGTACGGCCGCAACGGCTATCCGTCAGCGCCCATGCCGGTCGAAATCCTCATGGTGCGGCGTTAGCCGCACCGGACTTCGAGCGGCGAAGTGCCGGGGGAGGGACTCGAACCCTCACGCCCCGCTAGGGGACACCTGGTTTTAAGCCAGGCGCGTATCGCCAGTTTCGCCACCCCGGCAGGATCCGAGAATAGCGCCGTCAGGCGGAATGGCCGATCGCGTCCACGATCCGGCGGGCCAGTGCGAGGCTCGACGTCGCCGCCGGCGACGGGGCGTTCCTGATGTGGGTGACGTTGGGCGCCTCGTCGAGCCAGAAGTCGTCGAGGAGGGTCCCGTCCTCCGCGACAGCCTGCGCGCGGACGCCGGCGTGGCGCGCGCCCAGGTCGCGCAGGCCGACCGCGGGCACCTGCTTGCGCATCGCCTTCACGAACGCGCGCTTGCTCACCTCGCCCCACGCCTCGGAGACGCCGGTGCGCCAGTACCGTCGCACCATCCGGCGGAAGCCCCGGTACGACAGCGTCTCCCACAAATCCTGACGCCGTAGGTCGCGCAGCCGGTAGCCCTCGCGCGCGAACGCCAGCACCGCGTTCGGCCCCGCCCACATCTCGCCGGAGATCTGCTTCGTGAAGTGGACGCCGAGGAACGGGAAGGTCGGGTCCGGCACCGGGTAGACCAGCCCGTTGACGAGCGACCGGGCCTGCTCCGACAGCGCGTAATAGGTGCCGCGGAACGGCACGATCCGCGGCGTCGGCGGCGCGCCCGTCATGACGGCGAGCCGATCCGACTGCAGGCCGGCGCAGGTCACCAACCGTCGGGCGGAGAACTCCCCGCGGCTCGTGGACACCCGCGCGCCGCCGCCGTTGCTCGAGATTCCGGTCACTGCGTGGCCGGTCACGATCCGGCCGCCGCGCTCGACCACCTCGTTCGCCAGCGCCCGAGCGACGAGCTTGAAGTCGACGATCCCGGTCTCGGGCGAATGGAGCGCGCGAACGCCGGTGACGTTCGGCTCGAGCTCCGCCAGCCGGTCCGCCTCGATCTCCACGAGCCCCGGCACGCCGTTCGCCTCCCCGCGCCGCTTCAGGTCCTCGAGCCGCGGCACCTCCGACTCGTCGGCGGCGACGATCACCTTGCCGCACCGCTCGGTCGGGATCTCCTTCTCCGCGCAGAACTCGTACATCCGACGCGAGCCCTCGACGCAGAGCTCCGCCTTCAGCGAGCCGGGGGCGTAGTAGATCCCCGAGTGGATGACGCCGCTGTTGTGCCCGGTCTGGTGCTGGGCGATCGCGGCTTCCTTCTCGAGGAC
>DATFQE010000283.1:0-34179 GCA_035264445.1 Gaiellaceae bacterium
CGCGATCCTCTCCGGCGCCGAGGTGATCACCGAGGAGATGGGGCTCAAGCTCGAGAACACGAAGCTCTCGCAGCTCGGTCGCGCCCGTCGCGTCGTGATCACGAAGGACGACACGACGATCATCGACGGTGCCGGTGACGCCGAGGGCATCAAGGCGCGGATCAAGCAGCTGAAGTCCGAGATCGAGAACACCGACTCCGACTTCGATCGCGAGAAGCTCCAGGAGCGGCTCGCGAAGCTGGCCGGCGGTGTCGCGGTCGTCAAGGTCGGCGCTGCGACCGAGACCGAGATGAAGGAGAAGAAGCACCGCGTCGAGGACGCGCTGCAGGCGACCCGGGCCGCTCTCGAGGAGGGCATCGTCCCGGGCGGCGGCGTCGCGCTCCTGAACGCGATCAAGTCGGTCAAGCTGGACGGCTTCGGCGATCCGGACGAGCGAACGGGTGCGCAGATCATCGTGCGTGCGCTCGAGGAGCCGGTGCGGCAGCTCGCCGACAACGCCGGCATGGAGGGCTCGGTCGTCGTCGACAAGGTCCGCCAGGCGACCAAGGGCCACGGGCTCAACGTCGACACCGGCGAGGTCGAGGACCTGGTCAAGTCGGGCATCATCGATCCGACCATGGTCACCCGCTCGGCGCTGCAGAACGCCGCGTCGATCGCGAAGAACATCCTCATGACCGAGGCGATCGTCGCTGAGGCACCCGAGAAGCAGACCGCCGGTGCCGCCATGTCTGGCATGGGCGGCATGGGCGGCATGGGCGACATGATGTAAGGCAGCACTAAGGGGAAGGCCGGGCCAGAGGGCCGGCCTTCCCCTATGGCCCAGGGGCTTCTCTGCGCCGGTACTGTGGTGCGTGGGCCGGCGGGGTGTAGCGAGTGGCGCGCACGCAAGACGGTGGAACTCGCGCTCGACGGCCGCGCGGCCACAGTAGAGGTCGCGTCACTGCTGACTGTGCCGCTGGACGCGCGGGCTGAGCGCCTGAACCGCCGCCCACCGCGGGCTTCCTGGGGACAAAATTCCGTTGTTAGTTTTCAGATGTGAGAACTCAGCCACTTTTGCAGGTGTTTTAGAGCTCCGAAGCGCCTCCTCGTGGAGGCCCGTCCTGGGCGTGCGCGGTCGGGCGCTCGACTCGAACAGGAGCCTCGCATCGGAGCCTCCAAAGAATTCCCAGGCTGGTTCAAGGAACGCCGTCCCCAGGAAGACCCAGACCGAGCGGGAAGACGCACACCGAGCGGGATCCTGACGGTGAACCAGGCTGTGCGCACAACAGAGAACTGGCCCTGCTGAGTCGAACTCTGTTCGCCTTAGCTCTAACGCCTCGCGCGCCGGATGGCGCCTCGGTGGGTTCTGGGCTTAGGCCGGAATCCTGGCTGCAGGGCCAGCCCACACCACTCTACACCTAACTTTGTGTTTCCGTGCAGTGGCGGTACCCCGTTTCGGTTGCCACGGCTTTGGACGCGACTGCCGTCGGTAGGTCGTTCCTCATCATCATCTGTCTGAGCCGGGCCGGCTTTGACGGGCATTCGCTTCGCGTTCCAGCCGCCGATCTCTTTGCTCATCGCGGAAGCGGAGGTCGCCGACATCTGCGTGGACTGATTAGCGGGCGTGCACGACCAGATCGCCAGCGTCGACATCGCCGCACCCGGGAGCGTTGCCGCATTGAGCAACGTCGCCAATCACGAGAACGGTCAGATCCTCCGCCTCGCGTCGACGAACGCCAGTGTTCAACGGCGCGCCTCTCACGGTCGCAGGGTTATCCCGCTCTGCCGCTCCACAGGGCTGAAGCCGACCGAGCGTAGACGGAGCCGTAGCTGGTGGAGCACCTCCGCCCACAGCGTTGCAGGCTCCGCGCCGTACGCTCTGGCGAAGTCGTCGAGCACCCCCGGATCCGCCTGCTCGAGCAGATCGTTCCCGAGCGCCTGGAACCCCTCGGCGATCTCCTCGATCAGCGCTCGGGCGCGGGCGCCGTCGCGGGTCAGCCGGCGGCGCGCGTAGGAGACGCCGATGCCGATGTGGCGCACTTCGTCCCGCACGGCGAACCGCTGCGCCGCACGCAGGCCGGGGAACGAGCCGACCCGCTCGAACTGCGCCGCGACGAAGTTCTGGTTCGCACGCCCAATCGACCCTTCCCCGATCAAGTGGTAGGCGGTCACGGCCCTCAGGAAGCTGTCCTCGTCACGGCTTGCCTCGAGCGCGTGGATGATCCCGTCGAGCGCCGCATAGAGCGCGGCGGCGACGGGATCGAGCTGCGCATCCGCGAGCGCCTTGACTGCCGCGATCCCACCCTCGACCGCGAAGACGTCCGAGTACACGCGCAGGACCGACTCGATGTGGCGGTGCTCGTCGGCCACCTGCGTCGCGAGCAGGAGCTGCACATCGTAGTCGGGCGCGGCGAGCAGGAAGGGCGCGAGCAGTGCGGCGACGTTGAACTCGGCCTGGAAGCGGTGCGCGAACACCGAGACGAGGCCGTCGCGCGTCGCCTCGTCGAGGGCCGCGAAGCTGGCGGCATCGGTCGAGAAGTCGATCGCAAACGGCGACCACTGGTGCCGCTCCCAGTGCTCGTAGAGCGCTCTGAACGGCCGCCCTTCCGCGAGCTCCTGGATCTGCATTTCCCCCCAGCCGACGCGCATGCAAGCAGCACCTAATCATGCGCCCGCCAATGGGGCGGCCCGCTGCTCGAGACACGAGAAAGGGGGTCTGCCCCGCTGCAGCTCACGGCGACGACGAGCGAGGCGCGCGCACTCATCCGGCGCACAACACACACAAGAAGGGGAGCGCCGCCACAAAGCCTGGGCGTGCGCGTCCGGGAGAGAATTGTTATGGGCGGCGACGAGGGGCCGGCGTTTTGCGTCATCGACGCTTTGATCGACGCCGCCGAGGTCAAACGCGAGGGGATAGTCGCCACAACGTTCGACGTCGCCCTGGCGAAGTTCAACCGCTTCCAGAGCGACGACAGCTCCTATGAGCACCAGGTCGACCTGCCGACGGCGCTCGGGGCGGCGCTGATTGGCGCCGAGAGGGCCCCCGATACATGCCCCTTTTAGGACAAAGTTGCGTTCTTAGTTCTCAGATGTGAGAACTAAACATTAACTTTTCCAGGTCTTTTAGAAGCGGATGATGGGACTCGAACCCACGACCTTCTGCATGGCAAATCGCGAAATCCGATGCAGCATGACCCATTATCCGCATTGGGCAGCCATGTTCCATGCAGCACGGTTAGGTTAGATCGACGTATTCGGGGACAAGATTCGGGACAAAGAACGTTTGCTGTTCCGAAAACGCGAAGTCTACGCAAGTGCGGGCGGGGTCGACCCAGGCCCGACCCGCGGCACCTAGGCCCGCCTTCCCGTGCGAGGAAAGCCACGCGACCTCCAAGCACTCACGTTCAGGTCAGTGATGCGCCGGCGACTCGTCGGGCTCGCCGCCGCGGCGGGCTGACTGCGATCGCTGGAGCGGTCGAAAAGCGGTTCGCCCGGCGTGACTCTCGTGCCATACCCGCTACGAGCCGCCCTGCGACGGCCCGCGTCGCGTCTTGCGCCGTCCGCGGTCTACCGGCACCCTGAAACTGTGGGCGGGCATCAGGTCATTGTCGGGGTGAGTACTCACCATGATGGGTGCGCTCGCCGACATCTCGGCGGACACGCTGGAGATCCTGCGCGGGCCAGCTCGACGAAGCGGCAGAGCGCGCTTGCTCGAGGCGAAGCGGTGAGCGTGGGCGCGCGCGTCGTCGGCGTGAGCATGGCCTGGCTGATCGCAGGTGTCGTCCTCGTCGCGGCGAGCTCCGCCTGCGGTGGCGAGGACACGCCCGCCATGCCGTCCGCGCCCGCGCAACGGATGCTGGCAGAGCGCTTCGCCGCCGCCGTCTTCGGCGGCGACACGGTCGGCGCTCGCGCCTTGCTGCTGCATCGAGACGAGCCTGCCCTCCTCTTCCTCGTACGCCGGGCGACAGCGCCGTGGCGGAGGCAGCACGCGTCGATCGACCTCCCCGCCCGGCGTCGCGGTGATCGTTGGGAGGTGCGCTACGCGGGCAAGCGCACGCATCGCGACGGACGATTCGAGCTCGAGAGGGGAGCTCTGCACGTGTTCGTCGCACCGTCGGCTGCGGAGGCGCGTGTCCGGTTCTTCGCCTTCGCGGGCGTTCGCACCCGCTTCAGCACGCACCACGATTCCGAGCTGCTGCCGTCCAAGCGGTAGCGAAGTACAGTCGCGGCATGACGTTCCGCCTCGCAAGCGCGCCGTGCACGTGGGGCGTCTGGGAACGCACGATCGACCGTGACGACGTCATCCCCCCCGACCGGATGGTGGAGACGGTGCGCGAGCTCGGCTACAGCGGCATCGAGCTGGGCCCACCCGGGTACTTTGGAGACGATCCCGACACCGTCGCCGAGCTGCTCGGGTCGTACGGGCTCGAGCTCGTCGGCGCGTTCGCGCCACTCCGCATCGACGACGAGGAGGGGTTTCGCGACGACCTCGCGTTCCTCGACCGGACGATCGGATTCCTCGCCGCGACCGGGGCGCGCGGCCCGGTGGTGCTCGCTGGCGCGGAAAACGACGTCCGGCTGGCGGCCGCCGGACGGCCCGACCAGACCTACGCCACCGGCCTGAAGGGCGACGACCTCGCGCGGGCGGCCGACCGGATCGAGCGCGCCGCCGACCGCGCGCGCGAGGGCGGAGTCGCGTCCGCGTTCCACCCGCATACCGCCACGTACATCGAGAACCCCGACGAGGTCTCGGCGCTCCTGGACGCGACCGACCCAGAACTGGTCAGGCTCGCGTTCGATACCGGTCACACCGTCGTTGGCGGCGGCGACGCTGTCGAGCTCGCGCGATCCGCGCGCGGCCGCATCGGACACCTTCACCTCAAGGACGTCGACCCTGCGGCGCTCGCGCGCGTTCGCTCCGGGGAGCTAGCGGTGGAGGAGGCATGGGATGCAGGACTCTTCTGTCCGCTCGGCGAGGGGTCCGTCGACTTCTCGGCCGTGCTGTCGGCCCTGCACGGCTATGACGGCTGGGCGGTGGTGGAGCAGGACCGGGTCGCCGTGCAGCTCGGCGACCTGGCCACGATCCGCGACGTCGAGCAGCGCAACCTCGCGGTCCTCGAAGAGGCCGCTACACACTTAACCTGAGCTCCACGGCCAGTCGGGACCGACCTCGAGCGGGCGCGCGAGAACGGCACTCGCACGCGCCGCCACGCCGACCGCGACGGCGCGGCGGTCGTCGTCCACGCCGGGCCCGGCAGGGCGCTTGCCGGTGCAGGCGGCGACGAACGCAGCGAGCTCCGCGACATAGGCGTCCGCGAACAGCTCTCGGTAGTCCTGCGGGAACGTGGCGCCGTCGGCGCGCCGCATCACCGTCACGCCCTCCCGGGAGCCGGCGTTGCCGACGAAGATGGATCCTTCGTCGCCGACGACTTCGACCCGGACTTCGTGCCCCCACGGGCACGTCCGTGAGACGTGCAGCGCGGCGATCCCGCCGCCGTCGAAGCGAACCGTCACCGCGGCGTTGTCGAGGTCGCCCATCGTTTCGAGCTCTGGATAGACCGAAGCCTGGCGCGCGACGAAGACCTCGATCGGCTCCTGCCCGAGGAACCAACATGCGGCGTCGTAGTCGTGCGATGCCATGTCGACGAGGAAGCCCCCGGTCGGCCTCGGGTCCTCGGGCTCCGGCGTCCGCACGTCGCGGGCGACCCCGAGGACGAGGAGTGGCCGGCCGATGGCGCCCTCCGCGACGCGGCGCTGCGCTTCGCGCCAGCGCGCGTCGAAGCGGCGGTGGTAGCCGACCTGCACGACGCACTCCGGGTGCGCGGCGGCGGTGGCTCGGACAGCCGCGTGGCCGGCAACCGAGGTTGCACCCGGCTTCTCGAGGAAGAGGTGCTTGCCGGCCTCGAGCACCGCGCAGGCGTGCACCGCGTGGTCTACCGAGCGGGCGGCGAGGATCACCGCGTCCACGTCCTCGGCTGCAAAGAGCTCGTCGTAAGTCGACCCACCCACACCGAGCTCGGCCGCAGCGGCAGCCGCCTGCTCGGGCCGTGTCGACGCGACCGCGACGAGCCGCGCGCCCTTCAGCTGGGCCGCGTTCCGGGCGTGGAC
This sequence comes from Gaiellaceae bacterium, assembly GCA_035264445.1. Lineage (GTDB taxonomy): Bacteria > Actinomycetota > Thermoleophilia > Gaiellales > Gaiellaceae > DATFQE01. Next base: position 6,088 of record DATFQE010000283.1, read on the forward strand.
TCGCCCCATCCCGCCGAGCCCTGCGACACCGATGCGGAGCACGCTTGACATGCCGGGGGCGACTATGACAGCGTCGCAATCGCTTGCGCAACCGTTTGGGAAACGGTCGGGTGGTCACGCTCGCGGACGTCGCAAAGCACGCGGGAGTCTCGGCGTCGACTGCATCGCGGGCGCTTAACGGACGCGGCGAGATGTTCCCGGAGACGCGCGCGGCGGTGCTCGAGGCGGCGGACGCGCTCCAGTTCGAGCCCTCGCTGCTCGCGCGCTCACTACGCACCCGGACGACGTGGACGGTCGGCTTCGTCGTCCCCGACGTCTCGAGCCCGTTCTACGCGTCGGCGCTGAAGGGCGCGCAGACGGCCCTGGAGGAGGCGGGGTACCGCGTGATGCTGATGGATTCGCGCCAGGACCCCGGCGGCGAGCTCGCCGCACTCCGGACGCTGCTCAACCACCAGGTCGACGGCCTCCTGCTCTCGACCGTCGGGATCAACCGCAAGCAGTTCCGGGCGACCGTGGAGCGACGCGGGACACCCTGTGTCTTCTTCGACAGCGTCGTCCCGCGCGCCGGCGAGGGCAGCGTCCTCCTCGACAATGCGGCCGGCATCGAGCACCTCGTCGACCACCTGGTCGGCCACGGCCATCGGCGGATCGCACTACTCACGGGCTCACTGGTCGAGACGTCCGGCCACGAGCGGCTCGACGCGTTTCGCGCCGCGATGGCCCGCCACGGCCTCGACGTGCTGGACGCCCACCTCCGCGGCGGTCGCTGGTCGAGCGATGCCGGCCGGGAGGGGACGCTCGAGCTCCTCGCCGCCGACCCAAGGGTCACGGCGATCGTCGCATCGAGCGTGGAGCTCGCGCTCGGCTGCATGTTCGCCTGCCGGGAGCGCTCCGTGCGGATCCCGGACGACCTCGCGTTGGCGGCGTTCGACGACGCTTACTTCGCCGAGCTGCTCGACCCCTCGCTGACCGCCGTGGCCTACGACCCAGCGGAGGTCGGCAGCGCCGCCACGGCGCTCCTCGTCGAAGCGATGCAGCACGGGAATGCAACCCGGCGCGAGCTCAAGGTTCCCGTCAACCTCGTCACGCGCGAATCCTGCGGCTGCACGCCATGACGACGCAGCAGCCGGGCGCGATCACGCTACGCCTTGTCAGCAAGCGCTATGGCAGCCACCTTGCTCTGGAGGCGATAGACCTCGAGATCGGCGAGGGTGAGTTCTTCTGCCTGCTCGGCCCGTCCGGCTGCGGCAAGACGACGACTTTGAACCTGATCGGCGGATTCGTCGCGCCCACCACCGGCGAGATCTATATCCGAGGGCAGCGCGTCGACCGGCTGCCGCCGCACCGGCGGAGCGTCAACACGGTCTTCCAGTCGTACGCGCTCTTCCCGCACATGACCGTACGGGCGAACGTCGGCTTCGGCCTGAAGATGGCGCGGGTGAACACGTCGGAGTCTGAGGAGCGGATCGCAGAGGCGCTGGCGCTCGTCGGCCTCGAGACCCTCGGCGACCGTCTGCCGGCCCAGCTCTCCGGCGGCCAGCAGCAGCGCGTCGCCGTCGCGCGGGCCCTGGTGAACCGGCCGGCCGTGCTCCTGCTGGACGAGCCGCTCGGCGCACTGGACCTCAAGCTGCGCAAGCGGCTCCAGCTCGAGCTCTCGCAGATCCACCGCGACGTCGGCACTACGTTCGTCTACGTGACGCACGATCAGGAGGAGGCAATGTCGGTGTCGTCGCGGATCGCGGTGATGAGCGAGGGCCGGATTCGCCAGATCGGGACACCAAGCGAGATCTACTTCAAGCCGAACTCGCGCTTCGTCGCCGACTTCATCGGCGAGTCCAACTTCCTCGACGTAGACGCAAAGGACGCGTCGAGGGGGACCGTGTACCTGCCTGACGGACGCGCCCTGCCGGCGCTGGCGAACGGCTGGGTCGGCGGGCGCCAGGCGACGTTGATGGTGCGGCCCGAGTCCGTCCACGTCGGCGACCCGGCCGACGTGCCGGAGGCGTTGCTCCGCGGCAGGATCGTCCAGACCTCGTTTCTCGGTAGTCAGACCAGGGTCGCCGTGAGCACCGACGCCGTCGACGCCCCCATTACGGCCGCGCAGTTCGGGCGCGACCGCGCGCTCACACGCGACCTCAATCCTGACAGGGAGGTGGCCATCTGGTGGAGCAGGGAAGACGCAGTGCTGTTGCCCGAAGAATCGACAGAGGAGGCTGAATAACGTGTCTGTAACCGAAGGACGGCTCACCCGCGCGGACCTGCTCAAGCTCGGAGGAGCGGGTGCGCTCGGGCTGACGCTCGCCGGGCCCGCGTTCGGGCGGCCGCTATCGCTGGAAGCAACCACGATGACGATGCTCACGTGGTCCGACCACTACGCGAACAATCAGCTCGCCGCCGTCGCGAAGGCGACCGGGCTCAGAGGCCGGCCGACCCTGTTCAGCGACAACGCCGACGCGTACCTGAAGATCAAGCAGACGGGCAGCCAGTTCGACGTCGTGTCGGCGGACGGCCTCTGGGTGCCGAAATACGTGAAGAGCGGGCTGACGGAACCGTTCGACCTGTCCGACCTCCCGGTCTCGAAGCAGCTCTTCTCGCTCGCGCGGCAGTTCTCGTTCTGGAAGAGCGGCTCGAACTACATGGCGTACCCGTTCTCGTGGTCGACCGTGCAGATCTACTACAACCCGAAGTACGTCAAGACGAAACCCGACTCGTGGCAGGCGATCCTCGACAAGAAGTACGCGGGGAAGATCTCGCTCGAGAACATCCCGACCGACGTGATGGCCATCGCCGGCCGGGCGACGGGCGCCAAGAAGCCCTACGCGATGACCAGCGCCCAGATCTCGCGGGCCAAGCAGTGGCTGAAGGAGCTGAAGCCGAACGTGCTCAAGCTCGCCTCCCAGAACAACGAGGTCGTGCGCGCTCTGGCGGACGAGTCCGCCTGGATCGGGATCACGAACCTCGGCACGGACGACCGCGTCAAGGACGCGCGCGGTCCCGTGGTGAAGGCGGCGTACCCGAAAGAGGGCACGATCGGCTTCATCGACTCCGAGAGCATCGTCAAAAGGTCGAAGCACAAGGACGTCTGGATGAAGTACATCAACGCGCTGGAGCAGGCGCCGTGGATCGCAAAGAACTTCATCACCAACGGCCGCCCGCTCTTCAACGAGAAGGCATACAAGCTGCTCGTCAACCAGGGGCACGGCGCCCGAGCGCGCCGCCTGCTCTACAACAAGCCGGAGCTCGCCCTGAAGATGACGATCAAGGGGCCCGCCGGTAACCAGCAGGCGTACATCGACGCGTTCAACGAGGTCTTCGGAGCCTGATCGAACCGGGGTGGAGCAGCAGGTCGCGACACCTCCCCACGCCCTCCCGCCGGCCGACGTGTCGGCGGGACGGCGTGGCTCGCGGCTGTCCGGCTTGACGCAGTACGCCGGCTTCATCCCGGCGCTGCTCCTCTACGGACTGTTCTTCCTCGCCCCTTTCGGCCTGATCGTCGCCTACAGCTTCTGGCAGACGATCGACTACGAGGTCGTCCACAAGTGGACGGTCGACAACTACCGCTACTTCTTCAGCGTCCCGACTTACGTCCGGACGATGTGGGCGACGCTCTGGGTCTCGTTTGCTGCGACGGCGATCACGCTGCTGATGGCCTTCCCGCTCGCCTACTGGCTCGTCCGCTACGTGCGGAAGAGCCTGCAGGGCTTCTTCCTGGTGCTCGTCGTCGTCCCGTTCTGGACCAGCTATCTGCTCCGCGTCTACGCGTGGCTGAACATCCTGGGCGAGGGCGGGGCGATCAACCGCTTCCTGCAGTGGACGGGCGTCACCGAGCACCCTGTCTCGTTCTTTCTCTACGACCGGCCCGCGGTGATCCTCGTCCTCGTCTACCTCTACTTTCCCTTCGCGGCGCTGACCCTGTACGCGTCGCTCCAGAAGTTCGACTGGAATCAGTACAAGGCGGCGCTCGACCTCGGCGCGCCGCCTCGCATGGCGCTACTGCGGATCGTGCTCCCGCAGATGAAGGCGGGGATGGTGACCGCGGTGATCTTCGTCTTCATCCCGATCCTGGGCGAGTACCTCACCCCGCAGCTCGTCGGGGGCGCGAAGGGCGTGATGATCGGGAACCTCGTCGTGAACTTCTTCTCCGGCGCCCAGTACACGCGCGGCGCCGCCGTGTCGCTGCTGATTGCCGGGCTGATCGTGTTCCTGCTCCTCATCGTTCGGAAGTCGCTCGAGGTGGAGGACCCCTACCGTGCGTGACGTCGGGGTCGTCTCCCGGCACGCGGGCCTGGCCCGGCTCTCGTTCAGCGTATGGGCAGTGTTGATCTACCTGTTCCTGTTCGCGCCGATCGCCGTGCTCGTCGCATTCAGCTTCAACGCGAACGAGTACGGCACGTTCCCCTTCACCGGCTGGACGATGGACTGGTACCGCCAGGTCTTCGCCGACTACCAGATCAAGGATGCGCTCTACACCTCGCTCAAGGTCGCACTCGAGGTGACGGTGATCTCGACCGTGGTCGGCACCGCTGCGGCCTTTCCGCTCGTGCGTTCCAACCTCCCTTTCCGCAGCGGGATCCGGATCGGGATGACGCTGCCGATCATGATCCCGGGCCTGCTGATCGGGGTCAGCCTCCTGATCCTGATGACGAGCGTCTTCCACTTCCAGCTCTCGCCGCAGACCGCCGTGATCGGCCAGGCCGTCTACACGACGCCGTTTGTCGTCCTGCTCGTTGCGGCGCGGCTCCAGGGCTTCGACCCGGCGCTGGAGCGGGCGGCGAGCGATCTCGGCGCCAACACGCTGAACCGGCTCCGGCACGTGGTGCTGCCGCTGATCATGCCCGCGATCCTGGCCGGGGCGCTGTTCGCGTTCACGCTCTCGCTGGACGAGTTCATCATCACGCTCTTCCTGATCGGCGGCCACAACACCCTGCCGATCTACATCTACACGCAGGTCAAGTTCGGGATCACGCCCGAGGTGAACGCCCTGGCGAGCCTGCTCCTCTTTGCGTCGCTGCTGCTGCTCGTGATCGCGTTCACGCTGCCGATCGCGCTGCGGAAGATGCGGTTTGCGTACCGCGCGCGGCGGGCCTAGACGTCGACGCCGACCCAGCCGCCGTCGCGGGCGCTGCGGACGGCAGCCTCCACCGCCGCGACGCCGCGGTGGCCGTCGTTGAAGGTCGGGAACGGACTGTGGAGCTCGCCTGCGATCGCGGCGTAGACGTCGGCGAAGAGGTTGCGAAACGCCTGGCCGTAGCCCTCCCCGTGCCCGGCCGGGTAGCGGGAGAGGCGGCGCGCCTGCTCGGCATTGGTGGCTGGATCCTTGACGACGATCCGGCGTGGCCCGTCGGCCGGTCGCAGGAGCATCTCCGTCGGTACCTCCTGGTCCCAAGTCAGGCCGGCCAGCGTTCCCTCGCATTCGAACAGGAGCTGGTTCTTCCGTCCCGCGACCCCTGCTGAGAGCACGAGCGAGCCGGCGACGTCGCCGTCGTAGCGCAGCAGCAGCGCCGCGTAGTCCTCGAGCGGCCCGCCGGCGAACGACCGGAACTCCGCCTGCACCTCGAGCAAGCGGCGATCCAGCACGTGCTCGGCGAGATCGAGCCAGTGCGTCCCCAGATCGGCGGCGACGTACGACCGGCCGGAGGCAGCCGGGTCGACCCGCCAGCCGGAGGCGGGGAAGAGCACGTCGTCGCACACGTACCTGCCGTGGACGAACGACACCTCGCCCACCACCCCGGTCGCGACGTCGGCCCGCATCTGCTCGACCAGCGGATAACCGCGCACGTGGTAGCACGTCGCGTGCACGAGGCCCCGCTCCTCCGCGGCTGCGACGAGCGCGCGGCTCTCCTCGGTGGAGATCGCGAGCGGCTTCTCGCAGACGACGTTGACGCCGCGCCCAATCGCGGCGAGCGCCTGGGCGGCGTGCAGGTTGTTCGGCGTGCAAACGTGGAGCGCGTCGACGCGCTCCCGCTCGAGCAGCTCGTCCAGATCGCCGTACGCCGTCGTCGGGCCGAAGCTCTCGGCGCGCTCGCGCGCGCGGCCGCAGACGGCTGTGATCTCGACCCCGAGCGCCTGCAGCGCGAGCGCGTGGACGCGGGCGATGAAGCCGGTGCCGACGATCGCCGCGCGCATCAGCGCGCCGCGAGGAACATCTGCGTCAGCACATCGATGTCGAGCCGCGCGCCTTCCGGCGGCGTACGGCACGACGTCCCGTCGACGACCCGGTCGTGGAAGTGACGCAACTCGCGCGAGAACGACTCGTCGTAGGCCGCGAAGACCGACGCGTCGACCGCCCGGCCGCCCCTGCGGCTGCGGCGGTAGATGGTGCTGTGCTGCTTGAGCCACGGAGAGGGGAACTCGAGCGAGTGCAGTTCCTCCGCAAACATGAGCTGGATCGTCTCGCGGTACTCGAACGTGCCGAGTAGCTGGATCCAGGCTAGGTCGATCCGGGCACCGTTGCGGAGACGCAACGCCCCGTAAACGGCGCGTCCCTCGTTCCACCAGTCTCCGCCGACGACCCGAGCCGGGAGCGGCTCGCCCAACCGCTCGAGCGCGCCGTGGACGACGTTGAGGTCGTGCACCATGCTCCCGAGGAAGCCCTCGCTGAACGCCCGGACGACGTGCGGGTCGCCGGAGCCGACGGCCTGCTCGACCTGCTCCGCCTCCTGCCGCCGGGTCGCCTCGATCAGCTCGGCGGGGATGTCGTCGCCGCGGATGATCTCGCCCGGCTCGAAGAACGGCTCGAACTCGGCGTCGTTGACGACGACGCTGCCGTAGCGGAGGCCGCCGGGGGCGTCGGGCAGCGCCTCGAGCATGGCCTCGACGGCGGGGTCGTAGCGCTTCATCGTCCCCACCTGGACGACCTTGCCGGCGCGGTCGCGCTCGGCCACGATCGCGTCCGCGTCGGCAAGCGTGATGCACATCGGCTTCTCGACGAAGACGTGCACGCCGGCATCGAGCGCACCGAGCACGATCTCGGCGTGCGTCCCGGCCGGGGAGCAGACGACGACCGCGTCGAGCCCGCCGGCGTCGAGCATCGCGCGGTAGTCGGCGTGCAGGCCAGCGATCCCGTAGCGCGCCCCGAGCGCCTCGCGCACGGTCCGGCTCGGCTCCGCCAGTGCTGCCAGCGTGAACCGGTCGCGCAGCGCCGAGAGGTACGGAAGGTGTTCGGCCTGGGCGACGAGACCCCCGCCGACGACGCCCACCCGTACCGTCAAACAGCCTCCAGGACGGCATGCGCGACCTTCTCGAGCGCGAAGCCGATCTCGTCGAGGTCCTGCTCGTCGTTGCGGGGCGAGAGGTCGACGTGGATCGAGCGCTCGAGCAGCGCAAGCGTGCGCGGGCAGTCGGGCTGCGGGCGTCCGGCGCGCGCGATCGCGTCGAGCACGGGCTGCCAGTACGGGTAGACGTGCAGGTCGACGATCTCTCGGTCGTAGATCCGCATCGCCTCGACGCCCTCGGCCCGCAGCGCCTCGACCGCCTCGATAGCGAGCTCGGGGCGCTGAGCGAACGCGACCAGGCAGATCCCGGCGTCTCCCTCGTCGTCGTTCAGCCGCCTGAGCGTGAGGCCCGGGAGGCCGCTCACCCGCTCCGCGAGTTGCGCCTGCTGCGCGCGCATCCGCTCGAGCAGGCCGTCGAGCCGCGTCAGCTGGACACGCGCGATCGCTCCTTGGATCTCCGACGCACGGAAGTTCCAGCCGGCGAACCGCGGCAGGCCGGCGCCGCGACGGACCGAGCCGGCGCAGTCGTGGACGTCGATCGCGAGCTCAGAGAGGTCGTCTCGATCCGTGATCAGCACGCCGCCCTCGCCCGTCGTGATGATCTTGTTGAACTGCAGGCTGAACGCCCCGGCGTCGCCGAACGTCCCCAGCCGGGCGCCGCGATAGCTCGCCCCCGCCGCCTGGCAGACATCCTCGATCAGAGCGAGCCCATGCTCGGCCGCGAGCGCGGTCAGCGCGCCCATCTCCGCCGGCGCGCCGCGCATGTGGACCGGAATGATCGCCTTCGTCTGTGGTGTGAGCCGCCGCTCGACGTCCTCCGGGTCGAGCGTGAGCGAGTCGTCGACCTCGGCCAGCACCGGCACGCCGCCCGCGGCGATCACCGCGTTCGGCGTCGCATTCCAGGTGTAGGCGGGGACGACGACTTCGTCGCCGGGGCCGACTCCGGCGCCGATCAGTCCGCAGATGAGCGCGGACGAGCCGGCGTTTACGCACAGCGCGTGCTTCGTGCCCATGTACGCCGCGAACTCACGCTCGAAGTCGACCACCTCGTGCGGTCCGTCGCCGACGCCGTAGTAGCGAAAGACGTTGTGGCTGCGGATGACGCGGGCGGCCGCCTCGACCTCCTCCTCGCCGAGTTCCATGCCGCCCGGGAACATCGGCCGCTCGGGCCGCGACCGCGCTCGGAGGCCACCGTCGCGCGCCAGCCGCATGTCGACGCTCGTCCTCGCCACCTGACCGATTCTGGACATGCCGCGAATCCCACGCAACCGGTCTCTCGGTCGCACTAGCTCTTGTTCTTCGTTTTACGATGGCAGCTGCATGAATTCCGGTCGTCGGAGTAGCTCGTCAGGAGGAAGGCACGGCGATCGGGCAGTGGGTGGACTCGACCCTCATGAACCTCCGCACGTCGCCGCCGGTCCGGCTCGTCCTCAGTTCGTCGCCGTGTCCAGCGCGCGGAGCCGCCGCCGACTGGCTCGTGCGGGGACAAAGTTGTGTTCTTCGTTCTCAGGCGTGAGAACTAAGATCCCATTTTTGCAGGCGCTTTAGAGCGGATGATGGGTCCAACCCACGACCTTCTGCATGGCAAATCGCCTTCGTCGAGTGAGATAGACGCAGAAACCCGCTAACTGAGCGATTCTAGGCGCGGGAGTGTCGAGTTAGATTCGCCTATTCGGGGACAAAACTGGGGACAAGAAACGTTGTCACACGAGGCGAAAGAACGAACTTGCGGGCGGGTGCGTGGCATTTTCGTAAGGAGACGGGCTTCCCGCCATCCCCGCCCCGGGGCAGCGAGACGCTCACCGGCTTCCCGTGTGACCTAGCGCCCTGAGCGGGTCGCCGCCGGTCTACGCCGGTACTCCTCCAGCCGCTCGCGCACGGGGTCGCGGTCGTAGAAGCGTCGCCACAAGCCTCGCCGGCCGAAGCCGCGGCGGCCACGGTGTCTACGTTCGTGGGACATCGCCGGATCTCCGTGATCGGCGTGGAGGGTACGCGCCGTCCCCCCCGCAGAGCTTGCAATCGAGCCGCGCCGCTGTATAGGAGTAGGCGTGGCGGTCCGCCTGCGTCCAGTGGCCGACGACGAGATCGCGGCCGTCGTCGCCGCAACCCGCGCCGACTACGAGCGTGCGATCGTGAACGCCGGGCTCAGCGAGGAGGAGGCGCATGCGAAGGCGAAGCGCGACTTCGGGCTGCTGGTTCGCGACGGCCGCCCGGTCGCGGGCCAGGAGCTGTTTGTCATCGAGGACACCGAGACGAGCGAGCGCGTGGGCCGCGTCTGGCTGGGAGAGCGCTTCGCCGGGCAGCCGATCGGGTTCCTCTACGACATCGAGATCGACGAGCGGTTCCGGGGCCGGGGCCTCGGCCGCGAAGCGATGCTACTGGTGGAGGAGGAGGCGCGCCGTCGCGGTTTCGCCGAGATCCGCCTGAACGTCTTCGGCGGCAACGAGACCGCTTATTCGCTCTACCGGTCGCTCCAGTACGTCGAGTTCACGATCGGGATGCGAAAGCGGCTTACCTAGACACGTCCGGTGCGCCTTCCTAGCATCGAGCCATGGTGACCTGTCCGAGCTGCGGCGCGGAGAACCGCGAGGGCGCGCGCTTCTGCGACGCCTGTGGTCGCTCGGTGACCCTGGCTCAGGCCGCAGAGCCGTTCCGCAAGACGGTGACCGTCCTCTTCTCCGACGTCGTCGGCTCGACCTCGCTCGGTGAGCAGCTCGATCCCGAGGCGCTCACGCAGCTGATGACCGAGTACTTCGCCGCGATGCAGCCGATCGTCGAGCGCCACGGCGGGACGCTCGCGAAGTTCGTCGGCGACGCGGTGCTCGCCGTGTTCGGGATCCCGACCCTGCATGAGGACGATGCGCTGCGGGCGGTGAGCGCCGCCGTCGAGATGCGGGCGGAGCTCGTCCGCCTCAACGAGGACCTCGAACGGCGCTTCGGGGTCGCTCTCTCGACCCGCGCCGGCGTGAACACGGGTCCGGTCGCCGGGGTCGGCCTGGTTCCCGATCGGAACTTCGTCGCGGGTGACACCGCGAACGTCGCGGCCCGGCTCCAGCAGCTGGCCGACGGCGGCGACATCCTGCTCGGCGACGGCACCTATCGCCTCATCCGCCACGCGGTCGACGCCGACCTCTTGCCGCAGATGGAGCTCAAGGGGAAGGCGGCACCCGCGACCGTTTACCGCCTGCGCGAGGTTCGAAGCGCAGAGGGGCTTCCGCGCCGCCTCCAGGCGCCGATCATCGGACGCGAGGCCGAGCGCGGACAGCTAGCCGGTGCGTGGGAACGAGTCGTCGTCGAGGGGACGCCGCACCTGTTCACGCTGCTCGGCGCGGCAGGCGTGGGCAAGTCGAGGCTCAGCGAGGAATTCCTCGCCTCCCTCGACGGGGCCGGCGTCGTCCGCGGCCACTGCCTCCCCTACGGCGACGGCATCACGTTCTGGCCGGTTGTCGAGATGCTCGTCCAGCTGCTCGGGAGAGACCCGACGGCGCGCCTGGAGGAGCTCGGCGTCGACCCGGTCGCAGGCGAACGGATCGCGGCGCTGCTCGGGCGCCGGTACGACGCCTCGTCCGTGGACGACCTCTTCTGGGCGGTCCGAAAGACGCTCGAGGCCGCGGCGGCACGGACGCCACTCGTCGTCCTCTTGGACGACGTGCATTGGGGCGAGGAGGCCTTTCTCGACCTCGTCGAGCACATCGCCGACTGGACGCGCGAGGCGCCGATCCTGCTCCTGTGCCTGGCGCGGCCCGACCTGATCGAACGGCGCCCCGCCTGGGTGGACGCGAGGCCGAACGCGACCTCGGTGCTGCTTCAGCCGCTGTCGCAAGAGGAGTCGGAGCTGCTGGTGGAAGGGCTCCATGGGCGCCTCGACGAGCACCTTCGGCGGCGGATCCTCGCGGCGGCGGACGGCAACCCCCTCTTCCTCGAGGAGATGGTGGCGATGGTGGAGCACGGCGGCGATGTCTCGGTCGTGCCGCCGACGATCCACGCGCTGCTGGCGGCTCGGCTCGATCAGCTCCCGGCGGGCGAGCGCGCTGTGCTCGAGCGGGCAGCGATCGAGGGGCAGGTCTTTCACTACGGCGCACTGCGGGCACTCCTGCCCGACGAGCCCGAGCTCAGTACGCGCCTCCAAGCGCTCGTCCGGAAGGAGCTCTTGCGGCACGAACGGCCACAGTTCGAAGGGGAAGACGCGTTCCGCTTCCGCCATCTCCTCATCCGCGATGCCGCCTACGAGGCGCTGCCCAAGCGGGCGCGCGCAGAGCTGCACGGGCGCTACGCGGACTGGCTCGACCGGCACGGCGGTGCGCTCGTCGAGCGAGAGGAGCTCGCCGGCTATCACCTCGAGCAGAGCCATCGGTACGCGCTGGAGCTCGGCGCGGCCGACGCACAGGCTTTGGAGACCGCGGCGCGCGCGGCCGACCTGCTGACGGTCGCGGGCCGACGCGCCTTCGCCCGCGGTGACATGACCGCCGCCGCCGGCCTCTTGCGTCGAGCTGCGGCCTTGCTGGAGACCGACCCGCCTCGGAGGCTCGAGCTGCTGCCGGAGCTGGGGAGGGCGCTCAGGTTCTCGGGCGACGGCGCCGGCGCTGCCGAGGTGCTTCGTTCCGCCGTCGACGAGGCGGCCGCGAGCGGCGATCGTCGCCTGGAGCAGCTCAGCCGGGTCGAGCAGGCGCTCCTGCGCCTGAACATGGACCCGGACGTCGCCACCGAGGACACGATCGCGGTGGCGGAGCGGGCGCTCGCCGCGTTCTCCGAGCTCGGCGACGAAGGCGGTCTCGCCCGGGCCTGGTCGCTCGTCGGGCATGCGAACTGGCTGTTGTGCCGCAGCGAGCGGATGGAGGATGCATTCACGCGCGCGTTGGAGTCGGCGGAGCGAGCGGGCGACCTGCGCGAGGAAGGCTGGATCCTGCGCATGCTCGCGCTCGTCTATTGCCACGGGCCGACGCCGGTCGAGCAGGCGATCGCCCGCTGCGAGGAGATTCTCGAGCGCGGCCGGGGACACGTAGCGATCGAGGTCTCCACGCGGGCGAAGATCGCCATGCTGGAGGCCATGCGGGGCCACTTCGGACTGGCCCGCGAGCTGTACCGCTACGGCAGGGCGGTCGGCGAGGAGTTCGGCGCCGGCCCAGTGCTCGCGGCGCTGCCCAACTACTCCGGGCCGATCGAGCTGCTCGCCGGGGACGCGGAAGCGGCGGAGCGGGAGCTCCGCGCCGGTTGCCGTGCGCTCGAGGAGCTGGGCGAGACGTCGGTGCTTTCGACGAGCCAGGCGCTCCTCGCGCGCACGCTCGAGCACGTGGGCCGGCTTGACGAGGCGGAGGAGCACACGATCCTCAGCCAGCGGAACGCTTCCCGCGACGACGTCGCCTCCCAGGCGACGTGGCGCGCCGTGCGCGCGCGCGTCCTCGCGCGACGGGGCGAGCTCGAGCCGGCTCTACAGCTGGCGCGGGACGCGGTCGCGATCGTCGACCGGACCGACTTCCTCGTCTGGCGCGGCGAAGCGTTGCTCGACCTCGGCGAGGTACAGCGGTTGGCCGAAGACTCCACCTCGTTTGCGCGGACGGTGACCGACGCGCTTCGGCTCTTCGAGGCCAAAGGCCACGTCGTCCTCGCGGAGCGGGCACGCGCGTTTCTGCGGCAGTCGGCGGTGGGGCTTCGGCGTGCTTGACTGCGGTTTCGCATCGGGGATACGCTCGCCGCCGACAAGGGAGGAACGCGATGAGTACGTTTGGCGAGCAACCCGAGCCGCCGGGACGGGACGCCGACGAGGAGGCTGGGTCGATCGAGCCGCCGCAGTCGCCTGCAGAGGAGGCCGGCGAGGAGGCTGGTTCGATCGAGCCGCCGCAGTCGCCTGCAGAGGAGGCCGGCGAGGAGGCGGGGTCGATCGAGCCGCCGAAGCGTCCCGAGGAGGAGGCGGAGGAGGAGGTCGGCTCGATCGAGCCGACGTACCCGGAGGCCGAGGAGGAGACGGGGTCGATCGAGCCGCCGCAATCGCCCGCCGAGGAGGCTGAAGACGAGGCGGGGTCGATCGAGCCACCGCAGGCCGGATAGAGCCCGATCCAGCATCGAGCCGCCCGCGCGCCCGCCCGCGTATGTCCGACGCACGCGGTTCCTCTTCCTGCGGCCTCAGGACGACGGCTCGCTCCTCGCCGTCTCCGTTCTCAAGGGCGAGGAGATCCCACTGAGCGAGGAGCAGGCGCGGCTACTGCGCGCGGTTCCGGCCGATCGATGGATCCCCCTCGAAGAGAATCGCGACTCCGCAGGTTTGCTGGATCTCGCCCGGGAGGGCCTCGTCGTCACCGACGGCCCCGACGAGACGCTGGCCGAATTCCGTCGCCGCGACGAAGAGCTCGCCGCCCCCGCGTGGAACCGGTACGCGGCGCTATACCACTCGATGACGCGCTGGAAGGGCGTTCGCGCGGTCATCGCTGGGGCGGCTCCGCTACCGCGGACGCGGGGCCGCTGGCCTCCTCCGCCTCACTTCCATCGCCTTCCGCACGCCAGCGGCACGGCCCGGCTCCCGCTGGTCGATCCTCCAGGCCCGCTCTACGACTTGTTGCGCAGGAGGAAGACCGGTCGTGGCTTCGACATCGGCGCGTCACTCTCGCTCGACGAGCTGGCGACGGTGCTGCGCTACGTATGGGGGTGCCACGGCACCCACGAGGTCGCGCCTGAGCTGACGATCCTAAAGAAGACGAGCCCGTCGGGCGGCTCGCAGCACCCAGTCGAGGTGTATCCCCTTGTACGCGCCGTGGACGGCGTCGAGCCCGGGGTCTACCACTACGCGGTCGACGCACACGAGCTCGAGCTGCTCCAGTCCCTGGCCGGTGAGGAGGCCGCCGACCTAGTCGTCGAGCTCACCGCCGGTCAGGAGCACTTCCGCGCCGCCCAGGTGCTATTCCTGCTGACGGCACGGTTCGCGAGGAACTTCTGGAAGTACCAGGCGCATGCGAAAGCGTACCGAGCCGTCCTCTTCGACGCGGCCCACCTGAGCCAGACGCTCTACCTCGTCTGTGCCGACCTCGGCCTGGGAGCGTTCGTGTCTGGGGCGATCAACGAGCAGGACATCGACCGGCGCCTCGGCCTGCGCGCCTTCACGGAGGCGGCGATTCTCGTGTGCGGCTGCGGCCGGCCAAACCCCTCTGACCGCGAACCGCCCTACCGCCCGTATACACCGCGGGAAGGTTGACGACGCTCTGATTTCCCGAGCAGCGGCGAGTCAGTCAGGCACTACGGCTGGCGCCTGCTCTGGCAGCTGGAGAACTGCTAAGCGCTGCTCGTCGCCTGGGAGGTCGAGCCGTACAGCACGGCCCTGGAATGCGACCTGCTCGAGGAGTTCATCGAGACGTAAGGAAGGCTGCCTTCGCAAACCTCAAGCGCGGCCACCAGAACGCTCCTCACCCACCTGATGGAACAGGCGAGTTAGGCCACTATCGGGCCACAACCGGCCGACCGCGGCTCCCGACTCCCCGACAGAAAACCCCGCCTGAGCGGGGCTTCTTCGAGGAGCGGATGATGGGACTCGAACCCACGACCTTCTGCATGGCACACCCTCAAGCGAGTCAGCCTGTCCCAGAAACCTCCTATTTGAGCCATTCTGGCGTCAGCGGCGCTAGGTTAGATTTGCGTATTCGGGGACAAAACCGGGGACAAGAAACGTTGTCACAAATAGGCGAAGCCAATTGCGGGCGCCTGCACAACAGGAGCTTGCAGGCCAAAGAACGCGGTCGAATCGGCCAGATGAAAGGCGGTAGTCGTTACGAGAGGAGGTGGTCGGCGAGGTCTCCGCCTTCGAGGTCGCCGCGAAGACGGGCATTAGCGGCGGGGCGGCGCGGCGGTACTTCGAGTAGCTCGCCGGGTCCGGGCTGATCGAGCTCATGCTCCACGACCGCGCGATCGGCCGCCCGGAGCACCTCTATCGCTACGTGCCGCCGCCGTCTGCGCGCGTTCGCTGAGAACTACGAGCCCGCCCGCTCGGACGACGATCGATCCGCGTCGTTCCCCGATTGAGCGCCGCTTCGCCCCGCGCGGTGAGCTCCACCCTGGACGCGCGGATCCGCACTAGCCCGTCGCGGACCGCGTCCTCCCAGATGGGGAGACGAGGACAACTCGTCCGCCATGCCTCCATTGTCTCTCGGTACGTCCGCGGCGCACTCGCAATCCATACGAGCAGATCACGCGTCAGCGGCGTTGTTTCCATACGCCCAGCCTAGAGCAGCGGCGGCGGCCGGCGCACGCGTGGGATCGCCCATGCGGAATTCCCCTTCGTCTCGTGCGGCGGAGGATCGCGGCAGTGAGGGCAACCTCCCCGGCCGCTGCGCGCTGGCCAAAGAGATACGCGATGCCGAGCGCTGCCAGCGCGTCGAGACGTTCTTGCCGAGAGCGCTCGCGATAACCGTTGGACGCAGCGAGACGCGGCTGCGATGCAGGATGATCCCGGTGGTGAAGAGGCCGACCCCGACTCCACCGGCGGCCTGCCCCCACGAAGCCCGAGAGCCTCGTTCTCGAAAGGAGCTGACCTCCCTCAGCGTCGTGGCGCCAGGCCGCCCGCGGATGAGCGCTGGACGACGACGCCCGATGCCGCGAGGACTGCAGCCAGCAGCCAGAACGCCGCCGCCGACCCGGCCGCACCGGCGACGACGCCTGCCGCGGCCGGCGCCGCGATCTGACCGATCCGGTTACCGCTGATCCGGACCGACAGCGCCGTCGCGCGTGCGTCCGGCGGCACCAGCTGGGCGACGAGGGTCATCGACAACGGCTGGCCGAAGCCGAGACCGAATCCGGCGACGGCGCTGAGCGCGAGCAGCAGCGCGAGGTCGCTCAAGAGGGCGATTCCGGCGAACGCGAGACCGGACGCGAGTGCGCTGATCGTGATCAGGCGTAGTCGGCCGACGCGGGCGACGATGCCGCCGATTCCGAGCCTGGCGGCCATCGAGGCCGCCGCGCGCACCGCCAGGAGCACGCTGACCGCGCCGGGCGTGATGCCCCGCTCCTCGCCGAGCACAGGCATGTACGCGGTGAAGATGTCCGCTGCGGCCAGCACGGCGACGCTGGCGAAGATCCCTGCCGGCACGCCGGGCGTCGCGAGAATCATCCGTACGCTGCCACTCCTCGTCTCGAGAGGGCGTACGACGGCCCCGGCGACCCGATGACGCTGGGCGAGGACGCCGCACACGGCCGCGGCCCCGGCGATCCCGGCTCCGACGAGCATGGCGCGGCTCGTCGCGGCGGTGAGCGCGCTGCCGCTGCTGTCTCGTAGCACGGCGCCCGCGATCAATGGGCCGATCAGCTGCCCCAACGAGACGCCGGCGGTGAGTAGGCCGAAATGCTGGTCGTGTCGCTCCGGATGTGACTCCCGCGCGATCACGTCCTGGACGCCTAGCGCGACCGCGAGGTGACCGAGCCCCAGGATCGTGCTCGCGAGCGCCAGCGTCGCAGCGGTGTCCGCAACTGCGAGCAGCGCGCAGGCGGCGGCCTCGAATGCGCAGCCCACCGCGATCAAGGACCCCGCATGGCGCCGGTCGGAGTACCGCCCGAGCGGAATCGCCGCGACTAGCGGCAGAACGGCGTACGCCGCCGCGACGAGCCCGACGTCGCCGGCGTCGTAGCCGAGGCTGAGGAGCCGGTAGGACGTGGTCGGGCGGACCACGTAGACGGCCGCCTGCCCGGCCGCCATCGCGAGCAACGCGTAGACGAGCCGGCGGCTCAACTACCCCGCGAGAAGTCGCTTCGCCTGCTCGTAGAACGGGATGTCGACGAACTCGCCGTCGACGAGCACGGCGCCCTCGCCGGCGGCGAGCGCCTGCTCGTACTCCTCCACCACCCGCCGCGCCCGGGCGAGCTCGTCGTCCGTCGGCGCGAAGACCTCGTTGAGGATCGGAATCTGGCTCGGGTGGACGCAGGGTGCGCCACGCAGGCCGAGCGCGCGCGAGCGCTCGGCGACCCGGCGAAACGCGTCGAGGTCGCCGAACTCCGTGATCGAGCCGACGAGGCCGATCGGGACGCGACCGGCCGCGATCGTGGCAGTCACGACCTGGAAGCTCGCGATCACGTTCCCGTCGCCGCCCGCCTCCATTCCGGTCGCGATCGTGAAGTCGCTCGAGCCGAGGCCGATCGCGACGACGCGGGGATGAGCGTTGGCGATCTCCGCTACGCGGAGCAGGCCCCTAGGCCCTTCGATGCGGGGGAAGAGGAGCATGTGTCCGACCGGGAGCCCGCGTTCCTCCTCGACCGAGGCGGCCACCTCCGCCAAGCCGATGACATGCTCGGCCGAGTCGACCTTCGGCAGGACGAGGGCACGGACGTTCGGGTCGACGGCCGCCTCGATGTCCCGCACGGCCAGCCGCCACGGGCGGTTGATCCGGACGAGCACGTCGACGCCGGCCTCCGCGATCCTCGCGGCCGCCTCGCGAACAAGCGCCCGAGCGCGGTCCTTCTCGGACGGGGCGACCGCGTCCTCGAGCTCGAGGATGACCGCGTCCGCTCCGCGCTCGTGCGCTTTCGCGACGAAGCGCTCCGACGTGACCGGCACGTAGAGGAGCGAGCGCCAGCGTGGGGTCATACAACGCCATCCTTCGCCAGCTCCGCGAGCTCGCGCTCGGAGATTCCGAGCTCACCGTAGACCTCGGCGTTGTGCTCGCCCAGGTTCGGCGCCGGCCTCCGGATCGCTCCGGGGGTGCTCGAGAGCCGCGGCACGACGTTATGGAGCACGACACCATCCTCCGTCTCGACGATCGCCTCGCGAGCGCGGTAGTGCTGATCCTCGAGGATGTCGAGCGCGTCGTACACCGGCCCGATCGTCAGGCGGTTGTCCGCGGCGAGCGCGAGCAGCTCGTCACGCGTGAAGCGCGCGAATTCCTCGGCGAGCACGTCGTGGAGCCCGAGCCGGTTTGTCAGTCGCGCCTCGTAGGTCGCGAAGCGCGGGTCGAGCAGCAGGTCGTCGCGCCCGAGGGCCGCGAACAGCCGCGCGACCGTCTCGTCCGTGGCCGCGGAGACCGCGATCCAGTGCCCGTCGCCGGTCTGGAACGCGCCTCGGACCGATGAGACACCGGCGCCCTCGCCGCGCTGCCGGAGCTTCCCGCGAGCCGCGTAGGCCGTCGCGTCCGAGCCCATGATCGAGAACAACGGCTCGAACAGCGAGACGTCCACGACCTGCCCGCTCCCGCCGTTGACGCGCGCCTCCCAGAGAGCAGCCAGCGCCGCCGCAGCCGCATAGGTCCCGGCGACGGTGTCGGCGAGCGACGTCGGTGCCGAGGTCGGCGGACCGTCGAGCGTGCCGTTCAGGTACGTGAACCCCGAGTACGCCTCGGCGAGCGTGCCGAATCCCGGCTGCGCTGCCTTCGGGCCCGTCTGCCCCCAGCCGGTGATCCGCACGATCACGAGCCGCGGGTTGCGCTCGAGCAGCGTCTCGGGGCCGCCGATGAGCCGCTCGAGCACGCCCGGGGTGAAGTTCTCGGCGAGCACGTCGCCGGTCTCGGCGAGACGCAGGAGCAGCTCGCGTCCACGCGGCTTCGAGAGGTCGAGCGTGACGCTGCGCTTGTTCCGTGCGTACGCGCGCCAGTTCGCGTCGTAGCCGTCGACGGTGGTGTGGCGGAGCCCGTCGCCGCTACCCGGCCGCTCGACCTTGATCACGTCCGCGCCGAGATCGGCCAGGACGAGCCCGAGTTGGCCGCCGGAGATCAGCCTCGTGAGGTCGAGGACGCGAACACCGGTGAGCGGGCCGCGCGCATCGGAGTCGAACCGCGCCTTGGGCAGGTCGAGGCGTGTCGGCTCGACCGTCGTCACTCGACCATCGAGCACGCGTCCTGCGGGATGTGCACCCTGATCCGGGCACCGTCGACCGGCCTCGAGGTCTGGGCGATCAGCCGGAGCGCGCCCGCCTCGAGCTCATACTCGTAGTGGTCGCCGAGGAAGGCGGTCGAATGCACGTCGGCATCCCACGTGTTCGTGCCGTTGACGGACGTGTCGCCGCTCGTGAGTAGCGTCATCGCCTCCGGGCGAACGACCACCGTCACGCGGTCGGAGACGCGTGCACCTTTCGCGGCGCGCACGGTCAGGCGCCGCGACCCGTCGAGCTCGAGCACCGCCTGGCCGCCGTCGACGCCGGCGACGACGCCCTCGAACAGGTTGACCCGGCCGACGAACTCGGCGACGAACCGATTCGCGGGGCGGTGGTAGACGTCCTCGGGCGCGCCGATCTGCTGGATCTCGCCCGCGCTCATCACGGCGACCCGATCGCTCATCGACAGCGCCTCGTCCTGGTCGTGGGTGACGAAGATCGTCGTCAGCCCGAGTCGGTGCTGGAGATCCTTCACCCACGTGCGGGCGCGGATCCTGAGCTTGGCGTCGAGGTTCGAGAAAGGCTCGTCGAGCAGCAGGACGGACGGGGAGTAGACCAGCGCCCGGGCGAGGGCGACGCGCTGCTGCTGCCCGCCGGAGAGCTCGTGCGGGTAGCGCTTCTCGTACGGCGTCATCTCGACAAGCTCGAGCGTCTGCGCGATCCGCGAGCGGATCTCGGCCCGCTTCAGCCTCCGCACCTTGAGCGGGAACGCGAGGTTCTCGAAAACCGTCATGTGCGGCCAAACGGCGTAGGACTGGAAGACGATGCCGAGGTTGCGCCGCTCGGCCGGAAGCGCGATCCGCTTCGCGGCGTCGAACACCGTCTCGTCGCCCACGCCGATGCGGCCTTGCTCCGGCTGCTGGAAGCCCGCGATCGACATCAGGGTCGTCGACTTGCCACAGCCGCTCGGGCCGAGCAGCGTGAACAGCTCGCCGTCCCTCACCGTGAAGTCGACGTTGTCGAGCGCGCGCTGGTCGCCGAAGGTCTTGACCAGACCCTCGACGGTGATCTCAGGCATCGGGGCCTCCAGTTGTGTTGATCTTGAACAGCTTGCTGCCGACGGCGAGCACGACCACCGTGATGGCGACCTGCAGCATCGCGAGCGCCGCAACGGGCCCGACGGCGCCCTGGATGAACTGAGACAGCATCGTCGCACCCATCACCTCGGTCCCCGGCTTCACGAGGAACACCGCCGGGTCATAGTCGTTGAGCAACTCCACGAAGAGGAGGATGAAGGCCGCGAACATCGCCGGCCGCAGCAGCGGGAGGACGATGCGCCGGCTCGTCGTCCACCAGCCTGCCCCTGCAGCCCGTCCGGCGCGATCGAGCTCCTCGCCGATCCGCGCGAGGGTGGGATACATGACGACGTACGCGAGCGGCACGTTGCGGACGCAGAAGGCGAGCATGATTCCCCAGATGCTGTTCCGGAACCAGTCACCGAGCGCACCAGTGAGCAGGAATGCCCAGAAGAAGCCGATCCCGATGATGATCCCGGGGACCGCACGCGGATAGAGCATCACGAACGGCAACGTGCGTCGCAGCCGGAAGGTCGAGCGGTGCGCGACGAGCGTCGCCAGAGCGACGAACGCCGTCGACAGCACGGCACCGACGAGCGCGATGATCAGGCTGTTCTGGATCGAGTTCCGGAAGATGCCGTCGTCGAGCGCCTGCCAGTGGCTCCAGGTGAGCAGGTCCCATGGGGCGATCAGGGGGGTGAGGAAGACGACGAACGACATCAGGGCCAGACCGAGGACGGGCAGGAGCGTCGTGAAGAGCAGATACAGCGTGATCACGCCCGCGAGCGGCCAGCGCCAGCTGCGTAGCGAGAGGAAGGCGACCCTGCCGGCCTTGCCGCCGACCGAGACGAACCGTGCCTCGGCGCCGAGCAGCCGGTTGCGGACGACGAGGAGGAGCGTCGCCACCAGGAGCAGGATCATGGCGCCGGCGCTGACCGCACCGGGGTCGGGGGAGGTGCCGTTCGTCCAGAGGGTGTACAGGTAGCTCGAGACGAACTGGATGTTGTTCGGCACGCCGAGCAGGAGCGGGATCCCGAGCACGGCGATCGAGAGCGTGAAGATCAACGTCGCCGAGTTCAGGAGCGCCGGCCTCAGCATCGGGATCGTGATGCTGCGAAGCACCCGCAACGGTGTCGCGCCCGTGCTGCGCGCCGCGTCCTCCAGCGACGAATCGGCGCGGGCGAGCGCCGCCTGGCAGGTCAGGAACGCGACCGGCATCAGCCTCGTCGCCTCGACGAGCGCCATCCCGAAGATCGTGTTGATCGCGGGTACGCCGATGTGCAGCCGCTGGTTGAAGAAGCTCGTGATGTAGCCGCCCTCGCCCCAGACCGCGATCCAGCCGAGCACCATCCCGAGCGACGGCAGCAGGAGGGGCAGGAGGACGAGCTTGCCGAACGACCGCCGCCCCGGCAGGTCGGTACGGGTGCAGAGGATCGCGACCGCCGCCCCGAGTGCGACCGCCATCGCCGTCGTGAGCACGGCGAACTGGAGGGTGTTCCACCAGGCGTGCCAGAAGGCCCGTTCGCGGAGCAGCTCACGGTACGGCTCGAGCGTGAAGACCCCGCCGGACTCGTACAGCGGGCGGTCTCTGATCGAGGCGTAGGCGAGGGGGAGGAACGGGCCCAGGACGAGCGTGACGACGAGCGCCCAGGTCAGCCACTGGAGCAGGCTGGCCGGGACAATGCTCCGCCTTGGGCGGGGGAGCGCGTCGGTGGCGTAAGTCGTCGACGTCATCCTGGGCTCGAGTCCCAGCGGCCTAGCCGAAGATCGCGTGCCAGCGGTTCTGGAAGGTCGGCCGGTCGTTGACGAACTTCTGGCTGAAGGGGACGAAGATCACGTTCTTCTGTCCGACCTTTGCGTACACCTCCGCGAGCGTGTTCTTGCAGCCGTTGGCCGGCTTGAACTTCAGCCGGAAGGCGGTGAAGCCGGCCTCGCACATGATCTGCTGGCCCTGCGTGCTGTAGACGTAGTTCAGGAACAGCTTGCCCGAGGCTGGGCTTGCACCCCGCTTCGTCACGCCGATCCCGCGAGGCACGAGCGAGGTGGCGTCGCGCATGTATGCCCAGCCGAGGAGCTCTCGATACTGCGCGTTCGTCTCGATCGTGAAGCGCGCCGTCGGCGAGGTTAGGTACGCCGCCTTGGCCGCTCCCTGAGCGAGCAGCTGCAGCTGCTGGGCGACACCTGTCGCCGCTCGCAGGCGGTCCTTGCCGACCCGCTGGAGGTTCGCCCAGCCCTTCTTCTGCACGTAGCCCCAGAGTGCGGTGTAGCCAAAGAGGTTGTCGACCGTGTAACCCGTGAGCTTGTCGTACGTGCCGCTGTCGCTAGCGAGCGCGGCGAGCGTCGTCGGCACCTTGCCCCCGGTCAGGCGCTTGTTGTAGACGATGATCGCCGGGTCGGGCGAGAGCACGAAGATGCCCTTGTACTGCTTGACGAAGCTCGGGTACTTGTCGATCCCGCCGGGCACGAAGTCCTGGACGTAGCCCTGGCGCCGTGCGTAGACCCACAGGTTCGGGGCGCTCGAGACAAGCAGGTCGGCCGTGCGCGAGCCCTGCGCAGCCTCGGAGGCGTACTTCGAGAAGATGACGTTGTT
Source organism: Gaiellaceae bacterium (assembly GCA_035264445.1). Taxonomy (GTDB): domain Bacteria; phylum Actinomycetota; class Thermoleophilia; order Gaiellales; family Gaiellaceae; genus DATFQE01. The sequence goes on from DATFQE010000283.1 coordinate 28,741, forward strand.
GTCGAGGTCGTAGGACGTGACCTTGATCCACGGATACTTCGCCGTGAACGCGTCGGTCACGACCTTCCAGTTCGCCGCGGGCGCGTTGCCGTAGACGACGAGCCCCGACTCGCCCCGCGACTGGGCGACGAGCTTCGCGACGGGCGGATTCGCCTTGATCGGCGTCTGTGCGGGTGTGCCGGCGCCCGCCAGCGCGGCGCTGGCAAGCGCGGTGACGAGGACGAGTCCGAGCGCGACAACCCGCCCCTTACGAGATGAGAACGTGGCCACGGTATCCCTCCGGTTAGCGAGTGGTGAACAAAGCGGCGGTGATGTTGCGATCTGCACAACCGCGCGTCCAGGCTTGTGGCCGTTGTCGAGCGAATCGACCTTTGTGAGCGTTTTCTCCTTTTTGCTCACGCGGGATTCGGCGACCGGCGTCGTACCATCTGACGCATGGAGCGGCCGAAGGTCTGGCGGCGTCCGCGTCTCTCGACGCAGATCCTGCTGCTCCAGGTCGCGATCATCGTCCTGACCGTCGGGGCCGGACTGGCCGTTTCGGTGATCCAGGCCCGCCGCCAGCTCGACAAGCAGACGGGCGAGACCTCGCTCGCTATCGCGCGGTCGGTGGCGTCGCTCGACTCGATCGTCGAGGCCTTCGGCGAACCTCGTCCCGAGCGGACGATCAACCCGATCGCGGAAGGGATCCGGAAGCGCACCGAGGCGGCGTTCATCGTCGTGGCGAACCGGCAGGGAATCCGCTACTCGCATCCGGATTCGGCCAAGATCGGCGAGCGTGTCTCGACAGACCCGAGCGTCGCGCTCTCGGGCCGCGAGTACATCGGCAGCCAGACGGGGACGCTCGGCCGCTCGGTCCGGGCGAAGGTTCCGGTTCGCGACCGCGACGGACGGGTGATCGGGCTCGTCTCGGTCGGCATCCTCGAACGCACGATCAGCGCGCGGCTCCTCGCCGACCTGCCGGTGATCCTGATCGGGCCGGCGCTCGGCCTCGCGCTCGGCATCTTCGGCTCCGTCCTGCTCGCGCGCCGCATCAAGCGGCGGACGTTCGGCCTCGAGCCCCACGAGATCGGGACGCTGCTCGAGCACCGCGAGGCGATGCTGCACGGGATCCGCGAGGGCACGATCACCACCGACCTGGACGGACGCGTGACGCTCGTGAACGACGAGGCCCGCCGCCTTCTCAAGCTCGACGACGACGCCGTCGGCCGCGACATCATCGAGATCGTCCCGACGGGCCACGTCCGCGAGGTGATGGCCGGGAACGTCGGTGCCGCCGACCAGGTCGTGCTCGTGAACGACCGCGTGCTCGTCGTCAACCGGATGCCCGTCGCGGTGAGAGGCACGGAGGTCGGCGCAGTGATTACGCTGCGCGACCGCACCGAGCTCGAGGGGCTGATGCGCGAGCTGAACGACGTGCGCAGCCTCGCCGACGCGCTCCGAGCCCAGGAGCACGAATTCTCCCATCGCCTCCACGTGATCGCAGGGCTGATGGAGGTCGGCCGCCACGAGGACGCCGTCCGCTTCATCAAGCAGGAATCGCTCGTCCGGCAGGCGCTCGTCGCGTCGCTGATGGAGAGCGGCGCCGATCCCGTCCTCGTCGGCCTGCTGCTCGGTAAGGCCGCAGTCGCGTCCGAGCGGGGTGTGGAGCTGCGCGTGACCGAGGACTCCCGCCTCCCCGGCGAGCTGGCGGATGCGCGGGACCTGATCACGATCGTCGGCAACCTTGTCGACAACGCGCTCGACTCGCTCGCTCCCGCCGGCTCGGGATCGATCGAGGTGACGATCCGTGAAGAGGCGGGCGGAATCCTCATCCGCGTCCACGACTCCGGCCCCGGGATCGACCCCGGGCTCGTCGAGGAGATCTTCACGGACGGCTTCACGACGAAGGTCGCCACCGGCGTCGGCCGGCGAGGGCTCGGACTGGCCCTCGTCAGCGGCGCGGTTCAGCGACGGCGCGGGACGGTCAAGGTCGAGAACGCTGACGGCGCCCGCTTCACGGTCTTCCTGCCTCACGTAGCGGCACCGACGGAGCCGGTGTTGACGTGATCCGGACGCTCATCGTCGACGACGACCCGATGGCGGCGTCGATCCACCGCTCGTACGTCGAGCGGGTCCCGGGCTTCGAAGTGATCGGAGAGGCGCACGCCGGCGGCGAGGCGCTCGCCTACGTGCGCGTGCTCCACCCGGATCTCCTGCTGCTCGACATTTACCTGCCGGACATGAGCGGAATCGACGTCCTGCGCGAGCTGCGGGAGCGCGGATCGCACGCCGACGTGATCGCAATCACGGCGGCCAAGGACGTCGACACGCTGCGAACAGCGATCCACGGCGGGGTCATCCACTACCTCGTGAAGCCGTTCTTCTTCGACGCACTCCGGGAGCGCCTCGAGAGCTACGCCGCCCACCGCGCACGTCTGGAGCGCCTCAGCGAGCCCGAACAGGCCGACATCGACCACGTGTTCTCGCTCCTGCGGACGCACGGCCGGACGTCGCTCCCGAAGGGGATCTCGGCGCCGACGCTCGCGCGCGTCGTCGAGACGATCCGCGGGTCGGACGAAGAGTCGACGGCGGTCGACATCGCCGAGCGCGCCGGCATCAGTCGCGGCACCGCCCGCCGCTACCTCGAGTACCTCGCCGGGACGGGCGCAGTCGAGCTCTCGCTCCGCTACGGGGCGACGGGCCGCCCCGAGCACCTGTACCGGTGGGCAGGCACCGTCAGCACGGCGCGCTGACGTCCACTCGCTAGGCGGAAGGCCGATCGTCCTGGCGCTCGGGCGACCCGGACAAAGCTCTGTTCATCGGGACAAAGTTCCGTTCATCGTTGTCAGTTCGATGAACAGAACACGCGTTTTGCAGGGATTCTAGAGCGGATGATGGGACTCGAACCCACGACCTTCTGCATGGCAAATGGCGAAATCCGGGGCAGCATGCCCCATCATCCGCATTGGAGAGCCATGTTCCATGCAGCACCGTTAGGTTAGATCGACGTATTCGGGGACAAAATTCGGGACAAAGAACGTTTGCTGTTCCGAAAACGCGGCCTGGAGACACGCGAGTGCGGACGGGCTCGTTCCGTTGGTAGGCCCGACCCGGGGGCACCTTGTGCCCGCCTTCCCTTGCACGGAAGCGACGCGACTCCGAGTACTCATCTCAGCTACCAAGCGGCGATGGTCTCCGCTATCTCGTGCTCGAGATCAGCCCACGACCACTCGCCCGAGCTGAATAGGTCGTGCCACTCGAGCTCGTGACGAAGGACCAGGTTCCGCTCCCAGCTTTCGAGGGTGCCGATCCAACGGACCCACAATGCCTCCAAGCGATCGTGTGCTCCGAGGCTGTGTGTGAGGGTCATGCTCATCGTGCTCACCTCCTTCCTCTTTTTCGAGCCGGTCGCGTGGCGAAACGCGATCGGGGCCCGGGCGGGGCCCCGATCGCTCCCGGGGAGAGGGTGTAGTTACTCGTCGCCGCCCAGGTCGACGAGCGTCTGGATCAATGCCGCCACGCCGGGGCCGATGACGACGTCGTCGCCGCCGTCGAGCGTGTTGATCGCGAGCAGGTCGTTCGCAAGCTCTGGGTGGCTGATTCCGATTGTGGTGAAGAGGCCGGTGACGTCGACGACACCGCCGTTTGCGGCCACCGCGATGTTGTCGGGGCCGTTGGTGCCGTTGACGGTGATCGTGTCGGCAGCCGCGTCGCCCGCTCCGCCGCCGATCGCGCCGGCCAGGTCGATGTTGACCTTCGTTACGTCCGTGCCGGTCAGGTCGTTGAGGTCGGCAGTGTCTTTGCCGCCCAGCACCCGGAGATCGACGGTCTCCGTGCCGTCGACGTCCATGACGATGTTGCCGAGATCGCGGGTGAAGCGGAGCCGTCCGGCGACGGCCGAGGCCTCGAAGGCCTCGTCGCCGGCGGCGCCGATGAACTCCATCGTGTCGTTGCCGGCCTGACCCTCGACCAGGTCGTTGGCGTCGCCGGGGTTCCACACGAGCGTGTCGTTTCCGGCGCCGCCGAACATGGAGTCGTTCCCCTGCTGACCGGCGATCCGGTCGTTGCCGTCGCCGCCGGTGAGGACGTCGGCCTCGGTGCCGCCGTTGATGACGAGCTGGATCAGTGCCGCGAGGCCGGGCCCGGCGGTGATCGTGTCTGCGCCGCCGAGGCCGTTGACGGTCAGCTTGTCGTTGGCGGCCTCCGAGTGCTCGATCTGGACTGCGGGTGAAGTCCCGATCACTTCCACGACGCCCTCGAATGCGTCGATCTGGATGTCGTCTGGGCCGTTCGTGCCGTTGACCGTGACCGAGTCGGCCGCGCCGTCGCCCACGCCGCCGCCGATCGCAGGCTCGAGGTCGAACGCGACGGACTTGAGCCTGGTCCCGCTGGTGTCGTTCAGGACCGCGTTGTCGTTACCGCCGAGCGCTTGGACGTCGATGAACTCGATGTCGTTCAGGTCCATCGTGATGTTGGCGACATCGCGGAAGAACTTGACGCGCTCGCCGTTGGCCGAGACGTCGAAGTCCTCGGCCGCACTGGCCCCGTTGAAGAGCAGCGTGTCGGCGCCGTCGGCGCCGTCTTGGCCCTCGACGACGTCGCTGCCGTCGCCGGGATCCCAGATGAACGTGTCGTCGCCGGCTCCGAGGAGACCGGTGTCGTTGCCGCGGTTGCCGTCGATCGCGTCGTCACCGTCGCCGCCGACGAGCACCTCGGCACCGTCGCCGCCGTTGATCGTGTCGTCCCCGGCACCGCCGTCGATCCCGAGCTTGATCAGGGCTGCGAGCCCGACCGCGCCGGAGACCGTGTCGTTGCCGCCGAGCCCCTTGACGTTCAGCAGGTCGTTCGCTGCCTCCGAGCCCGTGATCTTGACGGCTGCGGCCAGCCCGGTCACGTCGACCGCACCCGTGTTGGGCGTGATCGCGACCGTGTCGTTGCCGCCGGTGCCGTTGACCGTGGTCGTGTCGACCGCCGCGTCGGTGGCGAGGTCGAGCACGATGTTCTTGACGTCCGTTGCGGACAGGTCGTTCACGACTGTGCTGTCGATGCCGCCGAGCGCGCGGAGATCGACTCGCTCGGTGTCGTCGACGTCCATCGTGATGTTGGCGACGTTGCGGAAGAACTTCAGGCGGTTGCCGTTGGCGGAGAAGTCGAAGCTCTCCGCGACACCGGCGCCGTTGAAGAGCATCGTGTCGGCGCCGTCCTGACCTTCGACGACGTCGCTGCCGTCCCCCGGATCCCAGACGAAGGTGTCATCGCCGGAGCCCATCAGCGCCACGTCGGCGCCTCCGTTTCCGTCGATCGCGTCGTTCTCGCTCCCGCCGCGTAGCGTGTCGTTGCCGTCGCCGCCGTTGATCGCGTCGTTGCCCGCTCCGCCGTCCAGCGTCAGCTGCGTGAGTGCGGCGAGCCCGATGGCTCCGTTGAGCGTGTCGTTGCCGGCAAGAGACTCGACGGCCAGCG
>DATFQE010000284.1:0-5273 GCA_035264445.1 Gaiellaceae bacterium
GAGCAGCGGCAGCGGGTTGCCCGCGTGCTCGTGGCGACCGACCGATCCGAAACGGCGGACCGCGCGGTCGCGTGGGCCGCCGAGATGGCCGCGCGTTACGACGCCGAGCTGCTCGTCGTGCGGGTGACGCTCGACGGCGACACGGACGCGCTCGAGGCCGACCTCGCCGATTACGCGGGCTCGCTCGGCGAGCGGGTCCGGACGCTCGTCCGACAGGCCGAGGATCCGGCCCAGGGCATCTGCCAGGCGGCGCGCGAGACGGACGCCGACGTCCTCGTCGTCGGGAGCGTCGGCATGCAGGGCCGCAAGGAGTTCCTGCTCGGCAACGTGCCCAACCGCGTCTCGCACAACGCGCCCTGCACCGTCGTCATCGTCAACACCGCCACGGAATGAGACGTCGCTCGTGACCGTCGAGCCGGAGGTCGAGGGCACCCTCCTCGGTCGCGCGGCCCAGATCGGCCGCGTGATGGCCCGGCACGGGCTCCGCGAGCGAGGCGGCTCGACCCGCGACCGAGCACGCCAATTCCGCGAGGCGCTCGAGGAGCTCGGCCCCACCTTCGCCAAGCTCGGCCAGGTGCTCTCGACGCGGCCGGACCTGCTGCCGGTCGAATTCGTCGACGAGCTCTCGTCCCTCCAGGACCGGGTGCCGCCGATGAGCGAAGCCGAGGTGGTGGCCGTCATGGAGGAGGAGCTGGGCGTCCCCTGGGAGGACGTCTTCGAGAGCGTCGAGCCGACACCGCTGGCCGCCGGGACGATCGGCCAGGTGCACAAGGCGCGGCTGGAGACCGGCGAGGACGTGGCGATCAAGGTGCAGCGGCCGACCGCCCGCGAGGAGATTCTCCGTGACCTCGGCCTGCTCTCGCTCTTCGCCGAGAAGACGCAGAACCGGCCCGTGTTCCGCCAGGTCGTGGACGTGCCGGCGGTGATCGAGCACCTCTCGACTTCGCTGCGCCGCGAGCTCGACTTCACGCAGGAGGCCGCGAACGTCGAGCGGCTGCGCGAGGTGCTGGCGCCGTTCTCCCGCCTCGACGTCCCGCGCGTCCACGAGCGCTACACGTCGCACAGGCTGCTCGTGCTCGAGTGGGTCGAGGGCGTGCCGGTGATGCAGGCGCCGCCGGGGGACGCGCGCGCCGAGGCCGCGCGCCAGCTGGTCGAGAGCTACTTCCGCCAGATCCTCGGCGTGGGGTTCTTCCACGCCGACCCGCACCCGGGAAACATGCTCTGGGCCGACGACCGCGTCTGGTTCCTCGATCTCGGCATGGTCGGCGAGGTGCCGCCCGAGACGCGCGAGCTCGTCCTGCTGCTGCTGATGGCGTTCTGGCAGGAAGACGCCGGCTTCCTCACCGAGGTCGTCCTGCAGCTGGGCGGCGACGACCAGCGGGCCGACATCGACCTCCCGGGGCTCCGCGAGGAGCTCGGCGCGCTGCTTGGCACCTACCGCCACGCGTCGCTCCAGGAGCTCGAGCTCGGCCCGATCCTGCAGTCGATCACCGAGACGGCGACGCGCCACGGCGTCCGCCTGCCCGCGTCGCTCGCGCTGACCGGCAAGGCGCTCGCCCAGATGCAGTCGGCGGCGGCGGTGCTCGACCCGACGCTCGACCCGTTCGGCGCCGTGGGCAGCTTCGTCCTGCGCGACCTGATCGTGCGCGTGCGCGGCTCCGCCGACCCGAAGCGCGTCTTCTACGAGGGCCAGAAGCTGCGCGTCCGCGCGATCAGGCTCGTGGAGGCGTTCGAGCGCGTCACCGGCGCGCGGCCCGGCCAGAAGCTCCAGGTCCAGTTTCGGGGAACCGAGCTCGAGGACGTGATTCGCGGTGCCGCGCGCCGGCTCTCCCTCGGCCTGACCGGCGCGGCGGCGATTCTCGGCTCGGCGATCACCGCCGGCGTCGAGAACGTGGACGCGTGGGTTCCGCTCGCGTTCGGCGGCGCGGGCGCGTTCCTGACCGGGATGCTCCTGCTCGACGTCTTTCGCAGCGGCCGCTAGATCAGCGCTGACGGCCGCCTCTCCGTAGCTGCTTCAGCAGCCGCCGCTCGGCGACGAACGCCGCGATCGACATCAGCGGGCCGAGCAGGGCCCGCTCGAGCCGCGGTGGGATCCGGCGCCTCCTGCTCACTTTCGGCCGAGCCTACAATCGTCGTGTGGCCAAGGTTGGGCGCTCCGAGAGCGCGACCTTTCTCTTCACCGACATCGAGGGCTCGACCCGGTTGCTCGACCGGCTCGGCGAGGGCTACGACGAGGTCTTCGCTGCGCACTGCCGCCTGCTCCGCGATGCGTTCGCGGGCGAGGCCGGCCGCGAGATCGGCACGTCGGGCGACAGCTTCTTCGTCGTCTTCGACGGGCCGACGGGCGCGATCGCCGCCGCCGCCGCGGCCCAGCGCGCGCTGACGGAGTACGAATGGCCTGAAGGTGTCGACCTGCGCGTCCGCATGGGCATCCACAGCGGTCAGGCGCGTCGCTCCGGCGGGAGCTATGTCGGGCTCGACGTCCATCGCGCGGCGCGAATCGCGGACGCCGCGCACGGCGGCCAGATCCTGCTTTCCGAGTCGACGCGCTCGCTCGTCCCGCAGACCCGCGTCCGGGCGCTCGGCGAGCACCGGCTCAAGGACCTCCCCGAGCCGGAATCCCTGTACCAGCTTGTCGTCGACGACACGACGGCGGAGTTTCCGCCGCCGCGCTCGCTCGCCGGGTCGGGCCTGGCGCTCCCCACCCCGCCGAACCCGATCGTCGGCCGCGAACGCGAGGTGGCCGAGCTGTCCGAGCTGCTCTCGCTCGAGCAGGTCCGCTGCGTGACGATCACCGGGCCCGGCGGCGCCGGCAAGACGAGGCTTGCGCTCGAGGTGGCCGGCCGGCCGGCACTGGACTTCCCCGACGGCGTCGTCTTCGTCGAGCTCGCGGCCGTCTCCGAGCCCGCCCTGGCGCTGACCGCGATCGCACACGCGGTCGGCGTGGAGGAAAGCGCGGGCTCGCTCGAGGCGGCGCTCCAGCGCTTCCTGGTTCGCCGCGCCATGCTGCTCGTCGTTGACAACCTCGAGCAGGTGCTCGGTGCGTCGCCGCTCGTCGCGCGGCTGCTCGCGGCGGCCCCTCGCCTGAAGGTCCTGGCGACGAGCCGCATCCCGCTCAGGATCCGGGGCGAGCGCGAGTTTGCGCTCGGCGGGCTCTCGAGCGAGGCCGCCGTCGCGCTGTTCGTCGAGCGCGCGGCTGCGATCCGGCCGGAGTTCGCTCCGGACCGGGCCGTGGCGGAGCTCTGCGCCGCCCTGGACGGGCTCCCGCTCGCGGTCGAGCTCGCGGCGGCGCGCGTGCGCGCGCTCTCACCCGAGCAGTTGCTCGAGCGCCTGTCGGACCGGCTCGCGCTCCTCGCGGGCGGGGCCCGCGACCTGCCCGAGCGACACCGCACGCTCCGGGCCGCCGTCGATTGGAGCTACGGGCTGCTCGAACCGGGCGGTCAGGAGGCGCTCGCCCGCCTGGGCGTCTTCTCCGGCGGTTTCACGCTCGCAGCAGCGGACGCCGTCTGCGACGTCGACGTCTTCGCGCTCGAGACGCTCGCCGAGCACAGCCTCGTCCGCACCGCCGGCGACCGCTTCCGGATGCTCGAGACGATCCGGGCCTACGCGCTCGAGCGACTGCAGGAGCGAGGCGAGGCGGAGGACCTGAAGCGCCGCCACGCCGAGCACTTCGCCGAGTTCGCCGAGGAAGCCGAGATGCGCGTCCTCCGCGGCGCGGAGCAGGCCGAGTGGATCGAGCGCGTCGAGGCCGAGCACGACAACCTCCGCGCGGCGCTCCGCTGGGCGCACGAGGCGGAGGAGACCGGGCTCGAGCTGCGCATCGCGGGCGCGCTTCGGGGCTTTTGGTACGTGCGGAGCTACCTGGGCGAAGGCCGCCGCTGGTATGCGCAGGCACTCGCCGCTGACGGCCCCCAGCCGCCGGTCCTGCGCGCGAAGGCGCTTCGCGGGGCCTTCGGCCTCGCACAACGGCAGGGCCGGCTTCAGGAGGCCGAGCGCTTCATCATCGAGGCGCTGGAGCTCTACCGCAGAGAGGCAGACGAGGAGGGCCTGCAGAGCTCCCTGAACAATCTCGCCGCGCTCGAGGTCTCGCTCGGCGACCCGGCCCGCGCGCGTGCCGCCTTCGAGGAGAGCATCGACCTCGCTCAGCGCCGGGGCGACCACTGGGGTGTGGCGCTCATCGCCTCGAACCTCGGCTACCTCGAGCTCACGCTCGACGACGTCAACGCTGCCGAGCGACATCTTCGGGCAAGCCTCGGCCTCCTCCGCGGGTTGGGCGCGAGTGAAGAGACCGCGATCCCGCTCCAGAACCTCGGCTTCGTGGCGCTGAAGCGAGGCGACCTCGCCGAGGCGCGCTCGATGTTCGAGGAGAGCCGCGAGCTTTCGGATCGCGTCGGCTGGCAGGAGGGCGTCAACTACGCACTCGAAGGCCTGGCGGCCGTCCTCGCCCGCGAGGGCAGGCCCGAGGAGGCTGCCGAGGCGCTTGGTGCTGCCGAGCGCCTCCGCCGCGAGACGGGCGTGTCGCTCGAGCCCTTCGAGCGCGCGCTCAATGCAGAGACCGCCGCTGCCGTAAGGGACGCCCTTGGCGACGCCGCCTACGCGGCCGCCCGCGACGAAAGCGCCTAGCCGCGGTCGATCGCCTCGATCAGCTGCGCGACGACTTCGAACGCCTCGAAGTGGGGCGCCTCCTCCTCCGTCACGCCGGCGAGGAGCTCGACCTCCGCGCCCTGGAAGGCGTTGGCGACGAGCGTCGCGAGCGCCCGGGGCGACATCGGCAGCTCGACCCCGGCTTCCGCCGCCCAGGCGGCGACGACGTGCGTGAGCAGGTCGCGCCACCCTGTCATCGCCTGCCGCCAGCGGCGCGCGAGCTCCTCGTCCGCGAGGCCGGCGGCCCAGAGCTCCCAGAGGATCCGTACGTATCCCGACCCCAGGTCCTCGCGCAGGTAGCCGCATGCCGTCCTCCACTTGTCGGCCAGCGGCTCGTCGCTCTCGTAGAGGGCGCGCTGGCGCGCGAGCAGGCGCGCGTTCTCCTCCTCGAGCAGCGCGGCGAGGAGCGGCCCCTTGCCGCCGAAGTGGTAGTGGACGAGCGAGAGGCGCACGTTCGCGCGCTCGGCGACCGCCCGCGTCGTCGTCGCCGCGAAGCCGTCCTCGCGCAAGAGGTCGCGGGCCGCGTCGATGATCTGAGCGCGCGTCGCGTCGCCGCGAGCGACCCGCTGGTCGAGCATTGACACCGAAAAGAGCCTAGCACTATATTTGGTCGGTCAGTCGACCAAGTA
>DATFQE010000285.1:0-3208 GCA_035264445.1 Gaiellaceae bacterium
GGCCGCGGCCGTCGGGTTGCAGACGCGCGGCTGGAAGCCGTTTGCCTCGACCTTCGCCGCGTTCTTCTCCCGGGCGTACGACTTCATCCGCATGGCCGCGATCAGCCAGGCGAACCTGCGCCTGGCGGGCTCGCACGCGGGCGTCTCGATCGGCGAGGACGGGCCGTCACAGATGGCGCTCGAGGACATGGCGGCCCTGCGCGCGGTGCACTCGAGCACGGTTCTGCACCCGTGCGACGCGAACCAGACGGCGCAGCTGGTTGCCCAGATGGCCGAGCGGGAGGGGATCTCGTACCTGCGGACGCTGCGGCCTGCCACGCCCGTGCTCTACGGGGCGGACGAGGACTTCCCGATCGGCGGCAGCAAGGTGCCGCGGTCCTCGGACGACGATGAGGTCGCGATCGTCGCGGCCGGGATCACCGTGCACGAGGCATTGAAGGCTGCGGATGCGCTCGCGGCCGAAGGCGTGAACGCGCGCGTGATCGACGCCTACTCGGTGAAGCCGATCGACGTCGAGACCTTGCGGGACGCGGCTGAGGCGACCGGGGGCCGGATCGTCACGGTCGAGGACCACTGGCCCGAGGGCGGGCTCGGCGAGGCCGTTCTCGCCGCGTTCGCCGACGCCGAGGAGCGTCCGCGCGTGAAGGTGCTGGCCGTGAGCGGGATGCCGCACTCCGGCAAGCCGGCCGAGCTGCTCGCGATCGCGGGGATCGACGCGGACCACATTGCGCAGGCCGCGCGAGAGCTGGTCGGCGCAGCCGTTCGGGCCTAAGCGCTCCCGCCCTCTACGCTTGACCCATGGCCGTCGTCACGGCAACGAACCTGCGCAAGGAGCTCGCCGGCAACCTGCTCTTCGAGGGCGTCTCGTTCAAGCTCGAGCGGCGCGACCGGCTGTCGCTGTCGGGCCCGAACGGGGCCGGGAAGACGACGCTGCTGCGGATGCTGGCCGGCGAGACCGAGATTCACGGCGGCACGCTCGCGTTCAGCAAGAGCACGAGGGTCGCGCTGCACGACCAGCGGCCGCCCCTGGAGCGCTCACTCTCCCTGCGCGAGTACGTGCTCTCGGGCGCCGGCGACCTGATCGCGCTCGAGGACGAGCTGCGGCGCCTCGAGGAGGCGATGACCGCCGGCGAGCACTCGCCGGTGACGATGCGGCGGTATGCGGACGCGCAGTCCCAGCTCGAGCATGCGGGCGGCTACGCCTGGCGAGAGCGCACCGCCGGCGTCGTGCGCGGCCTCGGATTCGCCGAGCCGGACCTCGACCGGGCGCTGATCACCTTCTCGGGCGGCGAGCTGACGCGCGCCTCGCTCGCCCGCGCGCTGGCCGGCGACCCCGACCTGCTGCTCCTCGACGAGCCGACCAACCACCTGGACGTCTCCAGCCTCGAGTGGCTCGAGCGCGAGCTGGCCTCGATGGACGCGGCCGTCATGCTCGTCGCGCATGACCGCTGGTTTCTCGAGGCGACGACGACGGCCGTCCTCGAGCTCGCCGGTGGGCGGTCGACGTTCTTCCCCGGGCCGTGGCACGTCTGGCGACGTGAGAAGGCGGCGCGGGCGCTCGACGCGCAAAAGTCGGCGGAGCGCGTCGGCGCCGACATCGCCCGGCTGGAGCGGTTCGTGGAGCGATTCCGGTACAAGAAGACGAAGGCGAAGCAGGCCCAGGCGAAGCTGACGCAGATCGGCCGGCTCGAAGAGGAGCGGTCGGCGGCGGTGGACGAGCTGTCGCTGCTCAACCGTCGCCAGCGGTCGCTCGGGTTCGACTTCATCAAGCCGGCGCGAAGCGGACGCACGGTGCTCGAAGCGGTCGAGCTTGCTGTCGCGGCGGGCGACAAGCAGCTGCTGTCCGAAGCCTCGCTGGCGGTCGAGCGCGGCGAGCACGTCGCGCTCGTCGGCCCGAACGGATCCGGGAAGACAACGTTGCTTGAGACCGTCCTCGGCCGGCACGAGGCCGCCGCGGGAAGGGCTCGACTCGGGCACGGCGTGGAAGCGGCGTACTTCTCCCAGCACGAGGTCGAGCTCGACGAGCGCCTGACCGTGCTGGAGACGGCTCAGCGGGAAACCGCGCTCTCGCGGCCGCAGGCGCAGAACCTGCTCGGTCGCTTCCTCTTCTCGGGGTGGGACGAGCACCAGAAGTCGGTGTCCGTCCTCTCGGGCGGCGAGCGCCGCCGGCTCGCGCTGGCGCTCGTCGTTGCGTCGGGCGCGAACTTCCTTGTCCTCGACGAGCCGACGAACCACCTCGACCTCGAGAGCCGTGAGGCGCTCGAGGCGGCGCTTGAAGCGTTCCCCGGCACGATCCTCCTCGTCTCGCACGACCGCGCTCTGCTCGACGCGGTGGCCGAGCGGACGCTGGCGATCGAGGACGGGACGGTGAAGAGCTACGACGGCGGCTGGGCCGACTACGTCGCGCGGCGTGAAGAAGTCAAGGAGTCGGCACGAAGGCAGGCGGCGGCCGACCCCCAGGCAGCCGGCGTGACAAAAGCGTCACGAAAGCCGCGCGAAAGGCCGCGGCCGCGGCGGCCCAACGAGCTCGAGCGGCTCGAGGCCGAGATTAGCGCCCAGGAGCAGGCGATCGCCGACCTCGAACGGCGGCTAGCCGACGACTGGAGCGACGTCGACACCGTCTCGGCACACAAGCACGCCCGCGACCAGCTCGAGACGCTCCTCGCCCGCTGGGAGCAGGTCTTCGAGGCGTCCCAAGCGTAGGGGCTCGCCGGGTAGGAGGGGCCGGCTTCGCCGGCCGCGTTGACGTTCAGAAGAACCTCGAGAAGGGAGCTCGCGGGGGAAAATGGTTTCCCCGCGCCTTTAGGTCCAGAACGAGTCGAACGCGACAGGGTCGAGCGGCACGGCGAGGATCTCCTGCCACCGTCCGTCCTCGACGCGAACGAAGAGCGCCTGGTCGATGTCGAGCTCGCGGTCGCCACGCCGTCCGTTGGCCCGGTAGACCACGACCGTCCGCGCGTCGTCGGCGAGCACCCACCGGAGCTCGGCGAGGTATGTGGAATCCGTGAGCGTCTGCGTGGCGCGGAAGAGGTCGAAGATCGACCGGCGCCCCTCGTACACGCCCGCCACGGGAGCGCGGCCGACCACCGTCCAGACGGCGTCCTCCGCGATCAGCGATGCGAGCGTCCGCGGATCGCGCCTGAACGACGCGAAGACCCGCTCCGCGATCTCGGCGTGCGGGTGCGTCACGCGTCGTAGGTCGCGATCA
>DATFQE010000286.1:0-2878 GCA_035264445.1 Gaiellaceae bacterium
GAGCTCCCACTCGGCGAAGCCGCCGGGGAGCCAGGACTCGAGCGGCGTCCAGCGGTACTGGCTGCTGATCCACGACCCGCGCGGCCGCGCGCGGACGATCTTCCCCTCCGCCGCCAGGAGCAAGAGCAGCCTCGTGGTCGCCGTCTGCACGCCCGCCCACTTGGTTCCCATCCCGAAGCGGAACTGCTCGCGGAGCTGCGGCACGTCGGCGGAGAGCTCCGCGCCGGTCGCCTCGCCTCGCGACGCCAGGGCGCGAAGCGTGTCGCCCTCCGCGAGCTCGAGCCAGGCGCCCGCCTCGGCCGCAACCCCGCCGTCCACGAGCATCTTCTCGAGCTTGCGTCGCTCGTTCCGCGCCACTGCGTCGGTTGCCGCCGCCTGGGCAATCGCCGCGAGCTCGATCGGGAAGACCCACATCGTGCGGCGCATCGCCAGCATCCGGACGAGCGACCGCGCCTCGTACAGCTCGGCTGTGATCGCGTCGATCGTCGCGGAGCGCATTCGCGCGGCGGCGGCGAGGTAGACCGAGGCAGGATCGGTCCCGTGCAGCCCGACAAGGCTTCCGGCGACCTCGGCGGCGCTGTCGGCGCGCGCCTCGTCGACCAGCCGATGCCGCCGGGCCAGCCGGGCCCGCCTCTCCGCAACCGGGATCCGCCTAGCCACGTGTACCGAGCCTACGCGCGGGGAAGCAAACGGCTGATGGAGAAGACCGTGGACGTCAAGGACGTCAAGGAGTTGCAGACGCAGTCCGGCAACACGCGCTGGGTGCTCGTCGACGAGGACGGGAACGAGTACACCACGTTCCGGCCGGAGATCGGTCGCCGCGCGCGCGAGGCGGAGGGCAGGCCCGCGCGCATCGAGTTCCACGAGCAGGAGAAACGCGGCTTCCGCAACGTCTACCTCGACAAGGTCGAGCCGACGGGCTCCGGCTTCAGGGCGGGCGCACCGGACGAGTCGCCGGAGGCCGACGAGGTCGCCTGGAAGACGGCGATCGACGCCGCGCCGTGGCTCCTCGGCGGGACCGCGCCGGAACGCGAGGTGCCGCCGGATGAGCTCTTCGAGAAGCTGAAGCCGTTCAAGGACCTCGTCGAGCAGGACATCGAGGACGAGGAGGCGGAGACGCGCGAACGCTGAGCCGCGGGCTCAGCGACCCTTGAGCTCGTCCTCGAGCAGCTCGTCCCGGCCGCACGCGCCGCCGCACGTGCAGCGGCCCGAGCACCGGGCGAGCGTGCGTCCGCTCACGAGCGCGCGCGTCACCGCCTGGTTGCCGGCGCTCGCCTGAAGGGCGAGCACGGACGCGGCGGCGGTCCCGGGCCGGCGGGCGCTCGAAAGCGTCCGCTGCGCGGCCTCGTTGCGCGGGATGGCCGTTGTCCGTTCCACGGACGTGGCCGACGCTACAACCAGGGCGCTCGCCGGTCAACGTCCTATCGTGCCGCGGATGGAGCTCAGGGCGGCTGCGCGGCGCGACGTGATCCGCTTCGTCGACAGCTACGCGAGCCTGCTGGTCCTCCTGCTCGCGAACTTCTTCCTGCTCGAGCTCGTGGACGACCCGCGCTGGGGCGCGATCGGAAGCACGCTGCTCGCGGCAGCCGCGCTCGTCGTGGCGATCAGCGACCCGGACGCCGGCCACCACGTCAAGCCCCGGCACGTGATCCAGATCGGCGCCTGCGTCGCGCTCGCGCCGCTGGTCCTCTTCATCAACTCGACCGAGGTGCTGGCGCTGACCTACCTGCTCCCCGTGGCCTTGCTGGTGACCGCGACGCTGCCGGTGACGATCCGCCGCGTGCTCGAGCACCGCCGGGTCACCCACGAGACCGTGCTCGGCGCGCTCTGCGCCTACGTCCTGCTCGGCCTCCTGTTCGCCTTCCTCTACTTCGCGGTCGAAGGCCTCGGCGACGGGTCGTTCTTCGCCCAGCCCGGGCCGCACCAGCAATCGGAGTACCTCTATTTCAGCTTCGTATCGCTGACGACGCTCGGCTTCGGCGACCTGTCTCCGTCCGTCGGCCTGCCTCAGGCCCTCACGGTGCTCGAAGCGCTGTGCGGGTCGATTTTCCTGGTCACGCTCGTCGCTCGGCTCGTCACCCTCTGGGTGCGGCAGAGCGAGACCGGCTGACGGTCACATCGGGCCGTCGAGCCACGGGTCGCGGCCGGGGTCGCCGCCGCCTGCCGCGACCGCGAGCCGCTCGAGGTAGTGGTCCCAGCCGTGCGCGTGCGACTGCGCAGCGCCCTCGTCGGGCAGGCCGTGGTGCCGGAAGCGGAGCGTCGTGCCCTCGCCGTTCGGGACGAGCTCGATCTCCACCGTGCTGGTGCCCGGTGCGACCTTCGTGTCGTTCCCACCGGCTTCCCAGCCCCACGTGAACACGAGGCGGCGCGGGCGGTCGAGCTCCACGAACTCGCCGACCGCGGTGTTCCCGGGGATGACCTCGACGCGGTAGAGGCCGCCCGGACGCGGCTCGAACGTCGCCTTCTGTCCCATCCAGCGCGTCGCTTTCTCTGGGTCGACCAGGAACTCCCAGACGGCCTCCGGGCCGGCGTCGATCGCGAGCTCGCGCTCGACGGCGGTGCTCTCACCGGTTGCGGGCATTTCTCTGCTTCTCCTCTCGTTCGACTTCGCGCTTCAGCGCCTCGAGCCGGGGGGCCCAGAACTCCTCGAGGAACTGCCTGACGGGCACGAGGCCCTCCGGCCGCGCGCGGTAGAGGCGCCGGGTGCCGTTGCGTCGCTCGCTCACGAGCCCCGCCTCCTTCAGGACGTTCAGGTGCTGGGAGACCGCGGGCCGCGTGACGTCGAAGTGCGCGGCGATCTCGCCCGCCGACAGTTCCCCGTCGCGGACGAGGGTCAGGATCTGGCGCCGGTGCGGCGCGGCGATCGCCTTGAGCGCGG
>DATFQE010000287.1:0-3860 GCA_035264445.1 Gaiellaceae bacterium
GCGGGCCCTTCGTTTTTCCCTGGCTATACTGGCCGCCTGCCGATGGCACCTGACACCGTGGACCGCACCGAAGAGCAGCTCGAGGAGGGCGTCTGGACGACGACGCCCGAGGGCGACCTCGTCCCGGACTACGACGCCACCTTCCCGACGATCAACGAGGGGGAGGTCGTGCACGGCACGGTCGTGCGCGTCGACAAGGACGAGGTCCTCGTCGACATCGGCTACAAGTCGGAGGGCGTCATCCCAGTGTCGGAGCTCTCGATCCGCCGCTCGGTGAACCCGGCCGACGAGGTCGGGCTCGGTGACGAGATCGACGCGCTCGTGCTCACGAAAGAGGACGCCGAGGGGCGTCTGATCCTCTCCAAGAAGCGCGCGCGCTTCGAGCTCGCCTGGAAGACGATCGAGACCAAGGCCGAGACCGGCGAGCCGATCGTCGGCCGCGTGATCGAGGTGGTCAAGGGCGGCCTGATCCTCGACCTGGGCGTCCGTGGCTTCCTGCCGGCCTCGCTCGTCGACATCCGGCGCGTCCACGACCTGGACGAGTTCCTCGGCAAGGAGCTGCGCGCGAAGGTGATCGAGCTCAACCGCTCGCGCAACAACGTCGTCCTCTCGCGCCGCGCGGTGCTCGAGGACGAGCGCAAGGAGATGCGCCAGGCGATCCTCGACCGGCTCAACCCCGGCGACGTCGTCGACGGCCAGATCTCGAACATCGTCGACTTCGGCGCCTTCGTCGACCTCGACGGGATGGACGGTCTCATCCACATCTCCGAGCTCTCGTGGCGGCACGTCAACCACCCGTCCGAGGTGCTCGAGATCGGCCAGGACGTCAAGGTCAAGGTGCTCGACATCGACCGCGAGCGCCAGCGGATCTCGCTCGGTCTCAAGCAGACGCAGTCCGACCCGTGGCAGCAGGTCGTCGAGGCCTACGGCGAGGGCGACGTGGTCGAGGGCCGCGTGACGAAGGTGGTCACGTTCGGCGCTTTCGTGGAGATCCTCCCGGGCGTCGAGGGCCTCGTGCACATCTCCGAGCTGGCGCAGCACCACGTCGAGAATCCGCGCGAGGTCGTCTCCCAGGGCGACGTCGTGAACGTGAAGGTGATCGAGATCGACGCCGACCGGCGGCGCCTCTCGCTCTCGCTGAAGCGCGTCGAGGAGGGCGAGCCGGTCCAGCCGCGCGCCGACGGTGCACCGCTCGCCGCGAACCTCGATCTCTCCGAGGACGTGTTCGGCGACGCGCCCGCGAGCGAAGTGGCGGCCGCAGAGGACGTCGAGGTACTCGACGAATCGATCGCCGAGGGATCGATCGAGCCCGTTGCCGAGGTCGAGCCGGAGGCCGAGGCTGAGCCGGCCGCGGAGGCCGAGCCCGAGCCCGTGGTCGAGGCCGAAGCCGCAGCCGAACCGCCTCCCGGCAACGAAGAAGCCGACCAGCCCGCGTAGCTTGAGGCGACCGGTCGCGGTCGCGATCACCGGCGGGATCGGCGCCGGGAAGACCGAGGCGCTGCGGGCGTTCGCGCGGCTCGGTGCGGCGACGGTCTCCAGCGACGAGATCGTCCACCATCTGCTGCGCAGCGACGAGGAGGTCAAGCGCGCGATCGTCGAGCGGCTCGGGGAGGGCGTCCTGAACGACGGCGGCGAGATCGACCGGGCACGGGTCGCGGAGCGCGTCTTCGACGACCGCGAACAGCTCGCCTGGCTGGAGGCCCTGCTGCACCCCCTCGTTTCCCGCGAGTACCTGGCGTGGAGAGAGCAGCTGGGCCGCCTCGAGAGCCCGCCCGACGTCTCCGTCACCGAGGTGCCGCTGCTCTTCGAGGCGGGGTCGCAGCAGAACTTCGACGCGGTCGTCGTCATCACCGCCCCGGAAGATGTGCGTAGGAGACGGACGAAGGTCCCGCTCGAGCAGCGAAGCGGGCGCTTGATCGACGACGAGGAGAAGGTACGGCGCGCGGACTACTCGTACGTGAACGACGGGTCGAGGAGGAAGCTCGAGGAATTCGTGTCGTCGGTGCTCGACGACCTTCGGGCGAAGCCGTGAGGCGCGTCGTCGTTGTGACGACCGTCCTCGGCGTCGTCGCCGGGCTCGTGCTCTACGTCCAGTCCGCCGAGCCGAGCTGGTACTACCGGCTCCGCTACCCGCTCTCGTACGAGCAGATCGTCCGCGGGCACGCCCGCAACTACGACCTCGAGCCGGCGCTCCTCGCCGCCGTCATCTACCAGGAGTCCAAGTTCGACGCCCACGCGACGTCCGACGCGGGCGCGGTCGGGCTGATGCAGCTGCGCCCGGAGACGGCGAAGGGAATCGCGCTTCGCACCGGCGGCTCCCGGTTTCGCGTCGAGGACCTGACGAACCCCGAGATCAACGTCCGCTACGGCTCCTGGTACCTCCGCCACCTGGTCGACAAGTACGGCGACGAACAGACGGCGCTGGCGGCGTTCAACGCCGGGCAGGGCAACGTCGATAGCTGGCGCCGGGACGGCAAGGGCATCGCATTCGCGGAGACGCGCCACTACGTCGACCGCGTCGAGGAGCTGAAGCGCATCTACCGCGACGCGTACGCGTCAGAGCTCGGCTACTAGTCCTCGAGCTCGTTCGCCTTCGCGCAGAGCACCTTGAACCCCGCCTGGAGGAAGTCGTTCGCTCCGGCCGCACCGAGCGACCAGGTCAGCAGCCGGCCGAAGCGCGGCGCGAGCATCTGGCTCGACGCGAGCGCCGCTGCGCTCCAGGCTCCGACGCAGCGTGGGCAGGTCACGAGCTCGCCGAGCGCACGCCGGAGGCCCTCGCCGGCGGGCCGCTCGTCCTCGCCCGTCTCCGCCTCGCCCTCGACGAACGGCTGCCGGACGAAGCTCGCGACACGCTCGCGGGAGAGCGTCCGCGACGTCTTGAACGTCGCGGCAGAGAGCGCGACGAGGTCGAGCGCAGTACCCGCCGGCGCCCGCCGCGCGACGGCCGCGACGGTCGCGATCCCGCCCAGGAAGACGCCTGCGATCGCGGCGTAGCTCTCGTACGGCGGGCTGCTGGGCGGCGCTGACATCGTGGCTACGCTTACCCGGATGCGCCAATTCAAGACCGCCGACGCCTACCAGCCGACCGGCGATCAGCCGAAGGCGATCGCCGAGCTGACCGAGTCGCTCTCGGCGGGAAACCGCTACCAGACGCTCCTGGGCGCGACCGGGACGGGCAAGACGGCGACGATGGCGTGGACGATCGAGCAGATGCAGAAGCCGGCGCTCGTGATCGCGCACAACAAGACGCTCGCCGCGCAGCTCTGCAACGAGTTCCGCGAGTTCTTCCCGGAGAACGCGGTCGAGTACTTCGTCTCCTACTACGACTACTACCAGCCGGAGGCGTACGTGCCCCAGGCCGACCTGTACATCGAGAAGGACAGCTCCCAGAACGACGACATCGCCCGGCTGCGGCTCAACGCGACCTCCGCGCTGTTCACGCGGCGCGACGTGGTCGTCGTCGCCTCGGTCTCCTGCATCTACGGGCTCGGTTCGCCCGAGGAGTGGCGCGGCCGCGTGCTGATCCTGGAGACCGGCGTCGAGCAGGACCGCGACGAGGCGCTGCGCAAGCTCGTGGACAACCAGTACGTCCGGAATGACAGCGTCCTCGGGCGCGGCCGCTTCCGGGTCAAGGGCGACATCGTCGAGATCCAGCCGGCGAACATGGAGACGGCGTACCGGATCTCGTTCTTCGGCGACGAGGTCGAGCAGATCACGCACTTCGACCCGCTGACGGGCGAGATCTACGACCGGCTCGACAACCTCGCGATCTGGCCGGCGACGGAGTACGTCACGTCGAAGCCGACGATCGAGCGGGCGGTCGGGGACATCCGCCACGAGCTGGAGGAGCGCGCTCGCCA